>NZ_AP018712.1:300000-447500 GCF_014701195.1 Tepiditoga spiralis | reverse complement strand
ATTAAATAAAGAAAACTCATTAAATTCTGTAATTAAAACTCTTCCTTCACTATCAAATTTATCTATATTAAAACCATTCAAGACTTCAATTGGTTTTATTTTGGTAAAGGTAGCAACTCCGCTGTATCCTTTTTTTTGAGCAGAAAAAAAATATTTATACCAATCTCCATAAGACAAAAATTTTTTTGTTAGTTGTTCTTCGTGAGCTTTTGTTTCTTGTATACAAAGAATGTCTGGATTTTGAACTTCTAAAAATTCAATTAAATTTTTTTTCAATATTGCTCTAATTCCATTTACATTCCAAGATATTATTTTCATGGTTATAAACCCAACTCATTAGAAATTTTTTTCATTCCAGATATACCAATTTCAAAAAACTCATTTAACTCTAATCCTAATTTTTCAATTTGCTTGATATGTTCTCTATTAGCTCCTCTTGCAAAAGCTTTGTCTTTAAATTTTTTCTTTAATGATTTTACAGTTAAATCATTAATGCTTTTTGAAGGTCTTACATAAACAGCAGCTGTAATTAATCCAGATAATTGATCGGATGCATACAATGCAAATTCAATGTCAGTTTCTAATTCTTTTTTTTCATTGTGTGCAAGAATTGCATCTTTCATTTCAGGAGTGATTTGATCTTTTAATATTTCCACAGTTTTTATAGCATGAATATCTGGATTTTCTTTTGTTTCTTCATAATCTAAATCATGAAGTATACCTGTTACTTCCCATATGTTAGAATCTTTATTTAATTTTTCTCCAAGCTCTTTCATAATAGCTCCAACTGCTAATGAATGAGTTACTAAATTTTCTGTTTGTATATGTTTTTTTACTTTTAAAATTGCTTCATTTCGATCCATTTTTATCCCCCTTTACTAAGTTAAAAAATTTGAAATTAAAAAAAACACGATTTAAAATCGTGTTTTTTATTTATTATTTAATTATAGTTTCTTTTACATCTTCTATTAAAGCTTTTGAACATTCTGGACAGTAACCTGTTATTTTTATCATTGTATTTTTTATTTGAAATCCTTTTATATCTTCTGGTAGTAATGATAAAATTTTTTCTTTTGGAATTGAAAAAGATGTAGCTTTATTACAATTTTCACAGACAAAAATTATATTTTCCATATTTTTTTCTTTAAAAATATATTCATATTTTGTTCCTTCATCTTCATAGTTTACTTCGTTTAAGATATTTAATTCAACTAAAAGATCTATTGCTCTTTTTACTGTCATTTTACTTGTTCTATGATTTCTTTTTTTTCTTATTTCCATAAAAACATCATCTATATTCATTGCTTTTCCATTTGATTCCATAAAAATTCTTAATATTAATTCTCTTTGAGCCGTCATTCTCTGTTTTCTGTTTTTTAAAGTATTTTTTAATAAATCTTGATTTGACATAAAATTCCCCTCCTAAAAAATATTCCAAAAACCTCTCAACCAGACTAAATATAACACCATAATATTTAATTACTGTTTAAATAATATTAAATTGTCTTTGCTCTTTTTTATTAATCGTTTGATATAAAATTAAATTTAAGTTAAAACAATAAATAAATTAAACTGTATGTATATCAATTTTCCATCCTGTAATTTTAGCTGCTGTTCTTGCAGTCTGACCACCTTTTCCTATTGCAAGAGAAAATTGTGTTTTAGGAACGTATACAATTGCACTTTTTTCATTTTCATTTATTTCAACATTAACAACTTCTGCAGGAGCAAGAGCATTTTTTATAAATTGAGTGATATCTTCTGAATATTCTATTATATCTATTTTTTCATTTTTAACCTCATTTAATAGTTCTGATATTCTCATGCTGTTTTCTCCAATACAAGATCCAACTGGATCAATTTCTTTACTATGACTTATAACAGCTATTTTTGATCTTATACCAGGTTCTCTATATATTTTTACTATTTCTACAATACCTTTTTCTACTTCAGGAACAATACTTTTTAAAAGTTCTATTATTAATTCATTAGTTACTCTACTAACCATTATTTTTGGTCCTTTGGTTGTTTTTTGAATATCTTTTATGTGAACTTTGATTAAATCTCCTTGTTTTAAAATTTCTCCTGGAATCATTTCTTTTTCTGGTAATTTTGTTTCTAACTTTCCAATTCTTATTTCTGCATATTGTTCTGTTACTTTCATAACTTCTGCACTTGTTAATTTGTTTTTTAAAGGTGCATATCTATCATATAAAGCATTTTTTTCTAATTCTTTTATATTTTGTAATATAACTTGTTTTGCAGTTTGAGCAGCAATTCTTTTAAAATCTTTTTTTAAGTTTACTTTTTTTCTAATTTCTCCACCAATTTCTGCTTTAGAAGATATTTTTTTAGCTTCTTCTAAAGAAATTTCTTCTGTGGGGTCTTCTACGTTTTCTACAATATGCCAAATTTGATAAACACTTATAGAAGTTAAGCTTTTATCTATTTCAACTTCTACATTTTTTGTACCATAATTTTTTTTATAGGCGCTTTTTATTGATTTTTGAATGATTTCAATTAAAACTTCTCTTTTTATTCCTTTTTCTTTTTCAAAAGTATCAAGTGCATCTAGTAAATTTATATTCATAATTATTCCTCCATTAAAAATCTATTTCTAAATTTGAATTTTTTATATTTTTTATTTTTATATTATATTTTTTATTATTTTTAGTTTTTAAAAGTAATTCATCATCGAGTATATCTTCAATGAATGCAATTAAACTTGTTTTGTTTCCAACTTTTTCAATAAAATAAAATTTTGCTAATTTACCTTTAAATCTTTTATAATCATTTATACCTCTTAGAGGTCTGTCTAATCCAGGGGAACTAACAATTAAATCATAACTTCCATTAAAAAGATCTTCTTCATCAAACCAAGGTTCAATTTTAACTGAAAACTTTCTACAATCTTCTATGCCGACATATTTTTCTAATTTATCAATAATTATTTCAACTCTATTTTTTCTTTTGGTTTTATTTATTTTTATATCAAATATTTCTAAGTTCATTTCTTTGGCAAATTCTTCAGCTTTTTTAAAAATTTTTTCTTTTATAGTATCCATTAAATCACTCCTTAAAATAAAACTCGGTGGCATTTCTGCCCCCGGTTTATTACACCGAATATTAATTTTATTAAATTATAACATAAATGAAATTTATAAATCAAGTAGATTATATTAATATTGTGTATTTTATTTCATTTTTTATGGTAAAATATCTTTGGGGTATTAATTTTTGAGAGGAAGTGAATTAATGAAAAGGGTATTGTTGGGTTTTTATATTTTAATATTTGTAGCTATAGGCTTTTCAGAGCCAGTTTCCTATCTTACTTCTAAAGATGGAAAAATTTATGAAAAATATTTTATAGATTTTGAAACTTTAAAAAGTGAATACCTTAGTTCTTCAAATAAAGAATTTTTTGAAAAAGCTAATACTGAATATTCAATAATAAAAGGATTAATTGATTTTCTTGTAATTGATAAATATCTCAATGATAAGAATATAACTATTGATTCAACATCTATAAAAAATAATGCACAAGAAATGTTTAATAAATATAAAAATAATGAAAATGTTTTGAAAATATACGGAACACTTGATGATTTTTATAATTATTTGAAGGTTCAAATGTGGAAAAATGAAATTATAACAAAAGTAAAAAAAGTTTTTTTTGATGAAATAAAAAATGAAGAATTAGATAAATATATAAAAGATAATTTTTATGATATAAAAAATGGTTATGATAGGATAAAATTAAAATTAATAACAATTTCAAATGAAGCTTCTATATTGAGTATAAAAAAGGAAATATTGGATAAAAAGATTACTTTTGAAGATGCAGCAAAAAAATACTCTGAAGATGAATTATCTAAAAATGGTGGAGAAATTGGTTGGATAGATAGAAATACAAAAAAATATCAACCTCTCTTTTCATTGACTATAAATTCAACACCTAATGAAGTTTTAGGACCAATTAAAATAGAAGATAAATATGGACTTCTTCTTTTAGAAGATAAAATTTTAATGCAAACTAAAGAAGATATTTTAAAGGATCAGTATGCAGTTAATAAAATAAAAGAAATAATAACTCAAGATAAAGTTTCAAATTGGTTTAAAAAATATAGAGATAATTATGATTTTACTGTATATTATAAACCATTAATTATAGAATACAGAGTTGATAAAGCAAAAGATTTTAAAGAAAAAAATGCATTAGAAACACTTTATAGAGAAAAATTAAAAACTGAAAAAGATATACCAGATGAATGGTATTTATCTTATGATAAATTATCTGAATATATTTTAAAAGATCGTTTATCTTATAAACAAGATCTAACTGTGTATTATAATGAAATAAAAAAATATCCAGAATACTTTGGAAAAAATAAAGAAGAAATCGATAAAGAAATTGAAAAATTAAAAAAAATAGAATCAACAGATGATTCTACTATAAATGTTCAAAAAGCCGTTGAAAAAGAAGATATATTGAATGATTTACTCTATTATTCTGAATTTTATACTTTTAAAACAATTGAAGAAATCAAAACCGAAATGAAAAAAATAGATGAGTACATAAGTGAGTTAGAAAAAATTAAAAGAGATTTTTTAATAAAACTTTATAAGAAAAATGAAGATACTGAAAATTCTGCTGAAATAATAAGTACAATCTTTAAAAAATATCCAAAAGATCCTTATATAAAGTTTGAATATACAAAATTAATATACAGTAAAATAAAAGATTTAAAATCTAAGGATATTGAAAAATTAAAACAAATAAAAACTATTTTTGAAAGCTTATTAAATGAAGATTCTTTGAGTTCTAAGGTTAAAGATGAAATAAAAAAATATATTACAGAAATAAAAGCAGAGCTTTAGGCTCTGCTTTTATTTAAACAAGGTGATTGTATGGAAAATTCTAATTTTAAATTTATTATAAATAATATTTTGAATGAATGTGTAGACGAAGAGTATAATAAAGGAATAATTTATTATCAAAAAAACAATATTTTTAGCACTATGATAGCTTTTTCAAAAGAAATTGCTTTTATAAATTCAAAGTTTTCAAGTGAAAATATTGATTATAAAATAAATTGTAAGATCGAAAAAAATGGTAATTTTTCATTTGAATGTGGATGTGGATATCATAAGAAAAATATAGGTTTATGTTCTCATGCAATAGGTGCTTTATTAGATGTTAAAAATAAATATGAATTTAATGTTGAAAGAGAAAACAATATTTTAGATGAACTAATAGTTAAAAATGAAAAGTATGATGAAATAGAAAAGTTTGGTATCTTTGAATACAATGATCAAATGATTTTAAAACCATTAATAAAAGCAAAAAACAATAAATCATATAAGTTTTTTAACTTCAATCCTAATGAATTTGTTAAAGCTAAAACAATAAACCCTTATTTTTTAAGTATAAAAAAAATAAGCTATACTAAAGTTTTTGATAATAAAAATTTATATTTACTTTCATTTTCTAGTTTGTATGATTTACAAGAAAAGATTCTTTTTGAAAAAAAAGAATTGTTTTGGGATACAGAAGTAAACTTTGTATTTAAAGTAATTGGGAATAAATCAACTTATTCTATAAAAGGAATATTTAAAGATGAAAATGGAGAAGTTTTATATAAAAAATACTTTAATTCTCGTAATGATATGGCAATTTTAGATAATAATGGTTATTTTAGAATAATAAAAAATATACAAGAACCAATAAATTTAAAAAAATTTAATAAATTTGAATTAAAGATAGAAAAAGAAAAATTTATAGAAAAATATTATATTCCATTAAGCAAAATAGGTATAAAATTTGATTTTGAAGATAGTGATATAGATATTAGTTATTTAAATCCTCAATTAAAATTATATATCTTTAAATTAGAAAATAAATTTAAAGTTAAATTAAAGATTGAATATTCAAATAAAGAACATAGTTTAAATGAAATAGAAACCAATTTAAAAAAAAGAAGTTTAGATATTTTAAAATACAATTCTGTGAATTTAAATGAAAATGGAGAAACCTATTGGAGTGCAGATAAGTTTGTAGATTTTATAGAAAACACTATGAAAAATCTGCCTAAAAACATTAAAGTATTGTATAGTAAAGATATAAAAATAATAAAAAACCCAAAAATACTATTTAATACTATAAAACAAAAAGAATGGTTTGAAACAGATATAATTTATAAAAATAATAGTATAACAAATATGTTAAACACTTCAAAAAATAAAAAGTATATAGTTTTAAAAGACGGAAGTATAATACAAATTCCAGAAAAGATAAAAAAATTATCTAAAAAGATAAAAATGGATAAAAAAATAAACGCTTTAAATTTATTTGAATTTCAAGAAGAATGCGTTGGAGATGGATTAGAGTTTATAGAAAAATTAAAAAACTTTGAAACAATAAAAGATTACACTAATGAATTAAATTTAAAGTATGAATTAAGAGGATATCAAAAAAAAGGATATAACTTTTTAAGATTTTTAAAAGAATACAATTTAAATGGAATATTAGCTGATGATATGGGGCTTGGAAAAACCTTTCAAACAATAGCATTATTGAGTACCGTAAAACAACAAAATTTAATAATAGTTCCAAATTCAGTTTTACACAATTGGATTAATGAAATAAATAAATTTTCAAATATGAGCTATACTTTATATTCTGGAAAAGATAAAATAATAGATAATTCTGACATTATTATAACAACTTATGGAACGGTTAGAAATAGTTTAGATCTTTTAGAAAAAACTTTTGAGTATATTGTATTAGATGAAGCTCAATATATAAAAAATTCTTATACTAAAACTGCAAAATCAGTAAAAAAATTAAGAGCAAAACATAAGTTAGCTTTAACAGGAACTCCAATAGAAAACTCAATTTTAGATATATATAGTATTTTTGATTTTTTAATGCCAAATTATTTAGGAACTAAAAAAGAATTTATTGAATTATTAAAAACAGAAAAGGGAACTCAAAGTATAAAAGATAAAATAAAACCCTTTATTATTAGAAGAACAAAAGAAGAAGTTTTAAAAGAATTGCCTACAAAAGTAGAAGAAACTGTTTATGTAGATATGACTGAAGATCAAAAAGATGTATATTTTTCAATGTTAAACACTATAAAAAATACAGTAAATACAAATAATAAAATTTTACTATTTGAAGCCTTAACAAGATTAAGACAAATATCTTTGCACCCAAAATTAGTTTTAAAAGAGTATAAAGGAAAATCTGGAAAGTTTGAGGAATTAAAAAATTTTATATATAAAATTATAAATTCAAACCATAAAATAATTATATTTTCTCAATTTGTTAAAATGCTAAAACTCATAGAAGAGTATCTAAATTTAGAAGAAATAAGCTATGAAATTATTACAGGTAAAACAAAGAATAGAAATGAAATAGTTGATAAATATAACAATAATGCAAATACAAAAATAATGCTCGTAAGTTTAAAAGCAGGAGGAACAGGATTAAATATAACCAGTGCAGATTATGTTATTCATTTTGATCCATGGTGGAATCCAGCAGTTGAAAACCAAGCAACGGATAGAGCACATAGAATAGGACAAACCAAAAAAGTATTTGTATATAAATATATATCAAAAGGAAGTGTAGAAGAAAAAATATTAAAATTAAAGAAAGAGAAGAAAGATCTTTATGGAGAATTTGTAAAAAGTACAGACTTTTCAAAAAAAGATTTAGAATTTTTATTTAATTAAATAATTTAATCTTTACAAAATGTATATTTTAATTAAATCAAAATTTGGTTTAATTAAGTTCGGCGGTCGTGGCACCCGCTTAAAAAAAACACGGAGGTGTTCATTGTGAACGAAATGCTATGGTTTGTTATGCTCCTTATAAATTTTGGAGCTATTTTATTTGCCTATAAAATGTGGGGTAAAGCTGGACTATATATTTGGGTTCCAATTGCTACTATATTGGCAAATATTCAAGTTTTAAAAACGATACATCTTTTTGGAATGACAGCGACACTTGGAAACATTATTTATGCAACATCATTTTTAGTAACAGATATTTTATCTGAAAATTATGGAAAAAAAGAAGCAAAAAGAGCTGTTAAAATAGGCTTTTTTGCCGTAATTTCAATGACAGTATTGATGAATTTAGCAATTTATTTTGTTCCAAGTGCAGAAGATTTTGGAAATGAAAGTATTAAAACTATTTTTGGATTTATGCCAAGAATAATGATTGCAAGTTTAAGTGCTTATTGGATTTCTCAACATCATGATGTTTGGGCATATGAATTTTGGAGAAATAAATTTCCAGCAAAAAAATTTATATGGATTAGAAACAATGCATCTACTATGATAAGTCAATTAATAGATTCAGCAGTATTTACAGTAATAGCATTTTGGGGAAGCTTTAAGTTTTCTGTACTAATGCAAATATTAATTTCAACTTATGTAATAAAGTGGATAGTTGCAGCAGCAGACACACCATTTGTATACATAGCTAAAAATTGGAAAGATAAAGATAAAATAAAAGATGAAATTTTAAATAGTGAAGTGTTGGAAAAATCTTTATAAAAAAGAAGATTAATATTAAAGTGTTCCCTGTAAAATAGACACGAAATAAAGAAGTGTCAGAAAAGAACAGGGAACACTTTTTATATATACTAAAAATAAAAAAATAATGAGAAAAAATAAAAAAAAATGTTATAATTTTAATGTTATAAAAAAGGAGGAGATACAAATGTTAAAAAAGATGTTAGTATTTTGGGCTTTAATTTTTGTAACTATAGCTTTTTCAAATTATTATCCTTCAATTTGTTCAGATTCATCTATTTTAGAAGAAGGAAAAGCAGAAATAACTATATCATATCCTTTAAATTCAATTAGAATGGGATTATTTGGAATTGCAGAAGTTGGAATTTCAACTTCGGAAAATGGGTTTTATTTAAAATTAGGTATGAATGACTCAAAAATATTTCCAATAGACTTTAATATAGGTTATTCAGTGATTTGGAATTATACGTATAATTATTTTATGCATATAGGAATTCCTATAAATACTTTTAAATTCCAGTTTGGAGCATCGTATGGTAAGGATATAGGTATTATAGATAATTATATTATAGATAATTATAAAGGGACGATGAGTTTTTCTTATTTATTTGATGAAGATGAAAAAAATCAAAAGTTTTTAATATTAGATGGTTTTATGCTTGAAAAATATAAAGGATCAAATTTAGATGATACAAAGTTTAATGTTAATTTATATGGTGTTGAAAAATTTAAAAGTGATTTTCTGTTTTTTAAAGGTATAAGTTTAATAGGCGGTTTTCAAATTAACGAAAATACATTTATGGAGAATACAATATTTCCACTTTCAATAGTAATTGGAATATCTACAAGTTTTAGTTTATATTAAAAAAACACGAGTAAACTCGTGTTTTTTTAATAGTATATCCTATAATTTAACAAATGCGCTATAATAAAACTGAGGTGATTGAAATGAAAAAAGTACCATATGGTCTTCAAAACTTTGAAAAAATACAAACTGAAAATTTTTACTATGTAGATAAAACTAAGTATATAGAAACACTTGAAGATATGCCTGAATCCTATATATTATTTTTAAGGCCAAGAAAATTTGGAAAGAGTTTGTGGCTCGACACTATGAGTAAATACTATGATGTTAAGTATTCAGATAAGTTTGATACTATCTTTAAAGACTTGTACATTCAAAAACATCCAACACCTAAAAAGAGTAGTTATCATATTTTAGAGTTTAATTTTTCTGGATTGAATACAGACAGTAAAGAAGAGTTGAAATTTGACTTTAATTCAGAAGTTTATGAAAAATTATCAAGTTTTATTAATAGATATAACTTAAATATAAAATTAAATAATTCTATAAAAGAGCCTTCAACTCTTTTGAGAACATTTATAAATCAGTATAAAGAATTAAACTTAAAAACAAAAATCTACTTATTAATAGACGAATACGACCACTTTGCAAATGAACTTTTGAGTTTTAAACTCGATGAATTCAAAAATATCGTCAGTAAAACAGGTTTTGTTAGAAAATTTTATGAAGTAATAAAAGAAGGAACACGATCTGTTATAGACAGACTATTCATAACAGGAGTAGCGCCAATAACCTTAGATAGTTTAACGAGTGGATTCAACATCTCAAAAAACATGTCAACAACCTTAGAGTTAAATGAAATGATGGGATTTACTGAAAGTGAAGTCAAAGATATTCTCAAAGAGTATCAAATAAATGATGATATTTTACAAGATATGAAGTTTAGCTACAATGGATACATGTTTAATGAACGTGCAAGTGAAAAGGTTTACAACAGCGATATGGTCTTATACTTCATTTCTGAATACAACAGAGAAAAGAGAAAACCAAAAGATGTAATAGATATGAACATAGCAAGTGATTATAAAAAAATACAAAATTTATTTAAACTTGGTGAAATCGTTGGAATAAATACAGAAAAAGATAGTCATGAAGTTGTAAATGAACTTTTGAATGAAATACTATTAAACTCAAAAACAGAAATTGAAGTATTAACTCAAGCTTTTAACATGGAAAGAAAACTCGATATAAAAGATATAAAAACCTTACTCTTTTATTTAGGATTTTTAACCTTTGAAAAAGAAAACTTCTATACATACTTAAAGATACCAAACTATTCAATGAAAAAGTTATATTCAGAGTACTTTGTAGAATCAATAGAAGATAGAGCAAAGAGTTATATAAATACAGAAAAGTTAGAACTTGCAGTAAAAAGGATAGTAATAGATGGAAACATAAACCCATTTGCAAATGAAATAGAAAATGTATTGAAAAAGCTATCAGACAGAGACTTTCAAAGCTTTAGTGAAAAGCACATAAAGATGCTACTGTTTAGTTATTTAATCTTAACACCATGGGCATACGTTAAAAGCGAGTATCCAGTAGAAGGTGGATACATAGACTTAGCAATGTTTAAAAGATATGAAGAAGTACCCTACAATGCAATAATAGAATTAAAATACATAAAAAAGAAAGACTATACAGAAAAAGTATATCAAGAAAAGATAAAAGAAGCAGTAAATCAAATAAAGAGGTATGAAAAAACCATAAACAAAGAGTTCAATGGGCCATTAAAAAAAGTAGTGATGGTATTTGTTGGCAGAGAGTTAAAGTATCTTGATGAAGTTGGGTAAAATATAAAAAATGGTGATTAAAAAAATCACCATTTATATTTATATTTATACTATTACAAACGAGATTCTAAAAAATTTATAAAAATTAGTATTAAAATAATATTTGTTAGTCCTTCCAAATTGCTTCATTACTTTGAAAAGAAATTTATTTAATATGATATGTTATAATAAAACAGAGGTGATCAAAATGAAAAAAGTACCGTATGGACTTCAAAACTTTGAAAAAATACAAACTGAAAATTTTTACTATGTAGATAAAACTAAGTATATAGAAACACTTGAAGATATGCCTGAATCCTATATATTATTTTTAAGGCCAAGAAAATTTGGTAAAAGTTTGTGGCTTGACACTATGAGTAAATACTATGATGTTAAGTATTCAGATAAGTTTGATACTATCTTTAAAGACTTATACATACAAAAACATCCAACACCTAAAAAAAATAGTTATCATATTTTAGAGTTTAATTTTTCTGGATTAAATACAGACAGTAAAGAAGAATTAAAGTATGGATTTAAAAATAAGGTTTTTAATAGTTTGAATTTTTTTATTAAACATTATAATTTAAAAATAAAATTAAATATAGATTTAAAAGAACCTGCTGATTTATTAAATAATTTTATAAATCAATACAAAGAATTAAACTTAAAAACAAAAATCTACTTATTAATAGACGAATACGACCACTTTGCAAATGAACTTTTAAGTTTTAAACTCGATGAATTTAAAAATATCGTCAGTAAAACAGGTTTTGTTAGAAAGTTTTATGAAGTAATAAAAGAAGGAACACGATCAGTTATAGACAGACTATTCATAACAGGAGTAGCGCCAATAACCTTAGATAGTTTAACGAGTGGATTCAACATCTCAAAAAACATGTCAACAACCTTAGAGTTAAATGAAATGATGGGATTTACTGAAAGTGAAGTCAAAGATATTCTCAAAGAGTATCAAATAAATGATGATATTTTACAAGACATGAAGTTTAGCTACAATGGATACATGTTCAATGAACGTGCAAGTGAAAAGGTTTACAACAGCGATATGGTCTTATACTTCATCTCTGAATACAACAGAGAAAAAAGAAAACCAAAAGATGTAATAGATATGAACATAGCAAGTGACTATAAAAAGATTCAAAATTTATTTAAACTTGGTGAAATCGTTGGAATAAATACAGAAAAAGATAGTCATGAAGTTGTAAATGAACTTTTGAATGAAATACTATTAAACTCAAAAACAGAAATTGAAGTATTAACTCAAGCTTTTAACATGGAAAGAAAACTCGATATAAAAGATATAAAAACCTTACTCTTTTATTTAGGATTTTTAACCTTTGAAAAAGAAAACTTCTATACATACTTAAAGATACCAAACTATTCAATGAAAAAGTTATATTCAGAGTACTTTGTAGAATCAATAGAAGATAGAGCAAAGAGTTATATAAATACAGAAAAGTTAGAACTTGCAGTAAAAAGGATAGTAATAGATGGAAACATAAACCCATTTGCAAATGAAATAGAAAATGTATTGAAAAAGCTATCAGACAGAGACTTTCAAAGCTTTAGTGAAAAGCACATAAAGAGGCTACTATTCAGTTATTTAATCTTAACACCATGGGCATACGTTAAAAGCGAGTATCCAGTAGAAGGTGGATACATAGACTTAGCAATGTTTAAAAGATATGAAGAAGTACCCTACAATGCAATAATAGAATTAAAATACATAAAAAAGAAAGACTATACAGAAAAAGTATATCAAGAAAAGATAAAAGAAGCAGTAAATCAAATAAAGAGGTATGAAAAAACCATAAACAAAGAGTTCAATGGTCCATTAAAAAAAGTAGTGATGGTCTTTGTTGGTAGAGAGCTAAAGTATCTTGATGAAGTTGAGTAAAAAAAGCGAGCATAAGCTCGCTTTTATTTTTGTAATTGTTTACATAAATAAGTTGCAACGTGAATTCCTTTTGTTCCTCTTCCAAATCCAGCATCCATATGATTTTCTACGGCTATATCATTATTTAATTGTGTTCCACCTACTATTATTAAAACTTTATCTCTTATACCTTTTTCAATTGCAAGTTCATGAAGTTTTTTCATATTTTCTACATGAACATCGCTGTGTGTTACTATAAATGAAGCAAGTATTGCACTTGCACCTGTTTCTATTGCAGCGTCAATCATTTTTTCAGGAGGAACAGATGTTCCAAGATATGTGTATTTAACTCCATACTTTTCAATTCCACCATGTTTTATATCAAGTATTTCTCTCATACCAACGTTGTGTTCATCATTTCCTACAGTTCCTGCTACTACTTTTGTTGGATGCTTTTTAAAGAAATCAAACAATACATCTTCTTCGAGTAAATCTGGTTTTTTAGGTAAGGTTAATTCATCTCTTTTTACAAAGAATGGAACCTTTGCCCTCAATTCAACGTATGTACCTTCCGTTGGATGAAGTACGGTTTTACTTATAACTTGAATTTCTTCAAGGTTCATTTTTTTACATATTTCAATTGCTGCAGCTTCAGCGTATTCTGGTGTATCTGGTATTGTCATATCGAGTTGAATTACTCCATCATAACTCCATTCAACTTCTGGTTTTATTAAACCTTTTGCTCTATTTTCATTTACTTCTTTTAGTCTTGTGTTTACATTGTCATTTTCATCAAGTTCATCTATATATTGTATTTTTTCTGGTTTATGAAGCGTATCTCCGCCAATAGCATCTTCTGGTTTTTCTATACCTTCAGGTAATTTATTGTATCCAAAATGTGCTGAAACAGGTGCAAAGTAATCTTCATCTCTTGGAACAATTGTTCCTGCACCTATACCGCCATTCTTAGGCCTTTTAATGCCGTCTCCGTGTCTTTCTGGATAGTTACCATTGTCTACAAAAATACCATCTTCAACAGCTTCAAAGTATCCACCCATTTCTTGAATTTCTTCAAGCATTAATATTGCTCTCATCTTTAATTCTCTTATTTCAGGTCTTACAGCTTCTTCATCTATCTTTACATATTTTTTGATTCCATCAAGAGATATTAAAGCATGTTTAGCAGTTTCTACACCTCTTATAGAATTTATATGCCATGGAACATTTCTACCTTCATCTGGTGTAATAGTTGATTGTATATCTGCTGAAGTTAATCTTGAAAGGACTGTATTCAATGTATGAATTCTTGTTGCATCAAATAAATCAGCTTCTATATATCTTGTATTCATTTGTGCTCTAAACTTATAATCTCTCATAACTTCTCTTAAGGTCAATGCATAGATTAAATTCATTCTAAACTCTGGTGATGGAACTGTTGTTGGTGGAACTGTTGATAAAGATATTAAATCTTTTTTCATACCAGCTTTAACAGAAAACATACAGTTTATACCATGTTGAACTATTAATTCAGGCATAACATTCCAAGCCTTTTTTGCAGAAGCGTTTGCATTATGAGCACCATCTATTTGAAGCATATCAACAGATGCCATTACATGTTTTGCAGCAGCTGCATCAACAAATGATCTTATAGGATTAATTCCTCTGTATAAAACATTGTATTGTGGATCTTGATGAGCTGCGTTTACTCCTTCTTCAGCAAATAATACAGCTATTTCAGGGCCAGCAACTCCAGAAACATAACTGTGAAAATTAATAGGTCTACCAATTTCATCTTCTATTAAATCACAAGCTTTTCTTGAAGCTCTCAATTGTTTTCTTGTTATTGGTATTCCACCTATACCTTCAGGTGTTCCTTCTATTAAACCATCAATATGGCTTTGACCAAGTGTTCTTATAACCATTATATGATCTGCACCATGCCATGCAGCCATTCTCATTCTTCTTATGTCTTCTTCAAACTTTCCAGAAGCTATTTCTGAAGTTATTACTTCATCTGGTTGTGGATCAATATTTCCAAAGTAATGAGCAGATGGTAGTGGAACAGAGTTTTTTAAATCTTCAGATGTTTGATAGTATGTAAAATCATGTTTTTTTGCTTCATCAACATGTTTTCTCCATGCCCATCCTTTTCTTCGGGGAACGTAACTTTCTAAATCTTTTAATATTTCATTTACATCTAACTTTTCATTTGGTTTTAAATCCATTATTTTTCGCCCCCTTTGAAAAGTTCAACAGCTTCTTCCCAATACTTTCCTTCTATCATTTGTTTCCCTGCTTCAATTACATCAAGGTTATTATTTTTTGCTACTTTCCATATTACATGTCCTGCTCCTTTTGAAAGTAAGTTCTTTTCAAAGATTTTGTCAACAAGAGCAGCTGCTTGTAATGAATTGAACCCCATTCTTAAAAGTACAGATCTTTCTATTGATTTTGTTGTATGTTTTTCTGCAAGTTCTACCATTGGATTTACAGTTTTTTCAACTAATTCCCAAAAGTATTTTTCAAGTTGTTCATCTGTCATATTTTGAAGATGTTTTGATCTTTCTTTAAAATCATCAATTCTTTCTTTCATTTTTTACCTCCTGTTCGTGTGTGTTGTGTGTTTTTATTTTAGTTCATTTATATAATTTTCAATGGTTTTTTTATCTGCTTTTAATTCTTTTTCAAGGTATTCATATTCAAAATCAGAAAATTCTGTTTTATTTTCCATCTTTATTAAGTTCTTTAAGTAAGATTTTTTGAGTTTTTCCATAGGATATTCTATGTATTTTATCATTGATGGATGTTCTGGTATTACTATTTTTTCACCAGGTTTATCTTCTTTAACAGGATCTCCTACTTTTATTTCTATACCATTTTTCTTTGCAAAAGTTAATTGAGCTGAAGGTAACTTTCCTGCTCCTGTATATTCTGTTTCATTTACAACTATTACCTCATCCTCATTCATTTCCATAGCAAGAGCAAAAGCAGCTGTTAAAGATGTGTTTCCTGCAGGACCTCTTTGCATACCTTCAATATTTGCAAGTGCTTCAGTCATATAGAATACTTCTCCTTGAGTTACTAATAAATATCTATCCATATATCTTAAAACTCTTGCAGCATTTCTTGGAACATCTGATCTATCTGGGAAGGTTGCAAAAGGTATTCCAAAACCTGTATGCCCAGTTGTAAAAGATTTTTTATTGAATGCAGTATCGGAAGCCATGTGTAAACCACTCAAATCAACACTAGCCCCAATAACTTTTGTATTGTTTGCTCCAGCCATTTGTAAACCTCTTGCTGTTCCTGTTGTTATTCCGCCACCAGCATGAGTTGAAACAACTGCATCTGGGAACTTTCCTGTTAATTCTTTACATTGTATTGCTATTTCATATCCAAGAGTTTCTACACCTTTAATTCCAAAAGGAGTGTAAAGAGATGCATTAAAATATCCTGTTTCATCTAATAATAGTAAAAAATAATAAAATAATTCAGGTCCAACAGACATTTGAACAACTTCAGAACCATAAGCTTCACAGGCTCTTGTTTTTTCAAGTATTTCTGGTTGACCAACACCTCTTGAATCAAAAGCTTCTTGCACTATTATAGAACGCAAACCTCTTTTAGCAGCTTGTGAAGCAACAGCAGCTCCATAATTTCCACTTGTGGCAGCCATTACGCCCTTATAACCAAGTTCTTTTGCTCTATAAGCACTTATAGATGCTCTTCTATCTTTAAATGATCCAGAAGGATTTTTTTCTTCATCCTTTACAAAAATTCTTGCACCTTTTCCTTTTGGAGCAAGTTTTTTTATTAATTTATTTATATTTTTAAGTTCAACTAAAGGTGTATTACCAACACCAGTTTCACTTTGTATTTTTCTCATTTCTTCAATAGTATATCCAGCATCTTTCATCATTTTTTCATAATCAAAAGCAATGCCTTCTTGTTCATACTTTGAATAATCCACTCCAACAGACTTTTTCATTATTTTATTTTTTCTTGCCATTACTTCTTCATAAGTATTCATTTTGAATCACCTTCTAAAATGTCCCATAACTGATTTGAAATTTTTAAAAGTTCTGGAACAGGTTCGCCAAAGTTATGTTCATAAACAGGATTTATGGAAATTAATTTACCTTCAACAACTCTTCCAACATTTGTTTTTATCTTAACTATATCTCCTATATTAGCTGAATCATTTTCAAGAAATCCCTTTATTTTTATTTCAAGAGGAACTTTTTTAGTATCTTCAGGAAGTCTTGGTGATCTTTCTTCAGGTTTTAATGCAATGAAGTGTATTTGTACCCAATCACCTTTTTTTGCACTCATTTTTTTCACCTCACTATTTTAAAAAAGGGTCGGTTTCCCGACCCATTATTTTTTAATAAAGTTCGCCTATTAAAGCTCTTGGAACAGGAAGATCGGACATAGTCATTAATCCAGCTTCTGATTCTATTACTGCAGGAATCATATTAGTTGCTATTGCCATAGTTCCTTTTCCACCAGGAATTTCAGGTTTTATAGAAAGTGAAAGATCAGGATTTCCTTCTACCCAAATGTAATCTCCTGTATTTACATCTTCAAGTTCAGGAAGAACTTGTTGAGGATGTTCAAGTTCAATTACACATTCATCACCCATATAAGCCTTTGCAGTGTGATTACATCCAGCAACCATGCCTTTTTCAACCTTTACATACTTTGTTTCTCTGTATACATTTGAAACTATTGGTTTTCTTTCTTGTTCAATTCTATCTATGTGCCAACCCATAGCATCAGCGATCATGTGAATTGATTGTTCAAATCCTATATGTCCAACAATTGAACCATCATTTATACCTTTTTCAAATTCTTCAACAGTTGTACCAACGCCTTGTGTTTGCATAACAGTTGGTCCAAATGGTGAAAGATCATTTATTCTTGCAGCTTTTATCTTTTTAACATTTAATGATGCTCCAGTTAAAGCAATTACCAATGTATCTAAAACAAATCCAGGATTAACACCAGTTCCTAAAACAGTAACTCCGTGTCTTCTTGCTGTGTTATCAATTTCAAGTGATTCTTCTGGATGTGTATAAAAAGAGTGAGCCATTTCTTCTGCTATTGTCACTACATTTACATTTTTCTTTACTACAGATAAAATTTGATCCTTTACAACACTTACAAAAGAGTTTGTTGCAATAACAACTAAATCAGGATTAGTTTCATCGATCATTTTCATAGGATTATCATGAACTTTAACGCCTACTTCTTCTAAACCTAATAATGTACCAACATCTTTTCCAATATAATCTACTCTTGCATCGTGAACTCCAACGAGTTTTAATTCATATTTACTTATAATGTTTCTAACGATTCCACTACCCATTGCACCGAAGCCCCATACGGCAACTCTATACATAATAAAACCTCCCTCTGTGTTTGTTTGTATAATAAAATAATAACATTTTTAATAATATATTTTCTACCCCACATTAATGTATTTTAAACGAGTATAACCCCATTAATTACTTTCTAAAAGGATTAATCGCCATCTATTTCAATTTTTAAAATTTTTTGCATTAATTATCAATATTACTATCTTTTAACAATTATAGATATAAAAATATGTTTTTTTGTAGTATAAATCATGGTAGTTTTAGTAAAATAATGATTTGTTTAATCAAAAAAGGCTAAATACTATTAATTGGTTAAAACATAATTTTACAGGTTTATTCAATGAATGATATAATAAAAATATAAATAAAAAAAGGGGGAAATAGTATGAATAGTGATATTTCAAAAGCTATGACTATAAAATTAGACAATGTACTTCCAGAATATCCAAAGTTTGAAGAAGGAATAAGAAGAGCACCAAAAAGAGAGTTGACATTAACAAAAAAAGAAATAGAAATTGCTTTAAAAAATGCTTTAAGATATGTTCCAGAAGAATTGCATGAAGTATTAGCACCAGAATTTATGGAAGAACTCATGACAAGAGGAAGAATTTATGGATACAGATACAGACCAGCAGGAAAATTATATGGAAAGCCTATTGATGAATATAAAGGAAACACAATAGAAGGTAAAGCATTTCAAGTAATGATAGACAACAACTTAGATTTTGATGTGGCACTTTATCCATATGAATTAGTTACTTATGGTGAAACTGGTCAAGTATGTCAAAACTGGATGCAATACAGATTAATAAAAAAATACTTAGAAGTAATGACAGATGAACAAACCTTAGTTATAGAATCAGGACACCCACTTGGACTCTTTAAATCACACAAATTAGCACCAAGAGTAATAATAACAAATGCATTAATGGTTGGAATGTTTGACGATCAAGAAAATTGGATAAAAGCTCAAGCAATGGGTGTTGCAAACTATGGACAAATGACAGCAGGCGGATGGATGTATATAGGACCGCAAGGAATAGTTCATGGTACATTCAACACATTGTTAAACGCAGGAAGATTAAAATTGGGTATACCTCAAGATGGAGATTTAAAAGGAAAGTTATATGTAACTTCAGGACTTGGAGGAATGAGTGGTGCTCAAGGAAAATCAATTGAAATTGCAAATGGAGTTGGAATAATAGCAGAAGTTGATAGATCAAGAATACAAACAAGACTCGATCAAGGATGGATCTCAAAGGTAACAGACAACTGCGAAGAAGCATTTAAAATAGCTAAAGAATATCAAAAAAATGAAAAAAGTATAGCAATAGCTTACTATGGAAATGTAGTAGACTTATTAGAATATGCAGACAAAAATAATATACACATAGATTTATTATCAGATCAAACCTCATGTCATGCACCATATGATGGAGGATACTGCCCAGCTGGGTTGACATTTGATGAAAGAACAAAAATGCTTGCAGAAAATAAAGAAGAGTTCAGAAAAAAAGTCGATGAAAGTTTAATAAGACATTATCATGTAATAAAAAGACTTGTAGATAAAGGATCTTATTTCTTTGATTATGGAAATAGTTTCATGAGAGCAGTTTATGATGCAGGAGATAAAACAATAACTAAAAATGGAGTAGATACAACCGAAGGATTTATCTTTCCATCATACGTTGAAGATATAATGGGACCAATGCTCTTTGATTACGGATATGGACCATTTAGATGGGTTTGTTTATCAGGAAACCCTGAAGATTTAAGAAAAACAGATAAAGCAGCTATGGACTTAATAGATCCAAATAGAAGAAGTCAAGACAGAGATAACTGGGTTTGGATAAGAGATGCTGAAAAAAATAAATTGGTAGTTGGAACACAAGCAAGAATACTATATCAAGATGCAATAGGAAGAATGAACATAGCATTAAAATTCAATGAAATGGTTAGAAATGGAGAAGTTGGACCTATAATGCTTGGAAGAGATCATCATGATACAGGTGGAACTGACTCACCATACAGAGAAACATCAAACATAAAAGATGGATCAAATATAATGGCAGATATGGCAACACAATGTTTTGCAGGAAATGCTGCAAGAGGAATGAGCTTAGTTGCACTTCACAATGGTGGAGGAGTAGGAATTGGAAAAGCAATAAATGGTGGATTTGGAATGGTTTTAGATGGAAGTGAAAGAGTAGACAACATATTAAAAATGTCAATTCCATGGGATGTTATGGGAGGAGTAGCAAGAAGAAACTGGGCAAGAAATGAAAACTCAATAGAAACATGTATTGAATACAATAAAACATATACAGAAAATCACATAACAATACCATACATACCAAATCAAGATTTAATAAACAAAGTAATGAAAGACTTTGATTTATAAAAAGGAGAGATAAAATGAATAAAATAATAGAATGTGTACCAAACTTTAGTGAAGGACAAGACTTAAAAAAAGTAGAAAAAATAGTAGATGCATTTAGAGGAAAAGAAGGAGTAAAACTATTAGATTACTCATCTGATCCAGATCACAACAGATCAGTTGTAACAGTAGTTGGAGAACCAGAACCATTGAAAAAAGCAGTAATTGAAGCAATAGGAGTTGCAATAAAAGAAATAGATATGACAAAACATCATGGGCAACACCCAAGAATGGGAGCAACAGACGTTGTACCTTTCATACCAATAAAAAATGCAACAACAGAAGAATGTATAGAACTTTCAAAAGAAGTTGCAAAAGAAGTTTGGGAAAAATATCAATTACCTGTATTTTTGTATGAAAAATCAGCAAGTGCAAAACACAGACAAAACCTTTCTAAAATAAGAAAAGGTCAATTTGAAGGAATGGCTGAAAAGGTAAAAGAAGAAAAATGGCATCCAGATTTTGGAGAAGAAAAGATACACCCTACAGCAGGAGTAGTAGCAATAGGAGCAAGACCACCACTCGTTGCATTTAACGTAAACCTAAATACAAATGACTTATCAATAGCAGATAAAATAGCAAAAAAAGTAAGATACATAGGTGGAGGATTAAGATACGTAAAAGCAATGGGAGTTGAATTAAAAGATAGAAATATAGTTCAAATTTCAATGAACATGACAGACTTTTCAAAAACATCACTCTATCAATCATTTGAAATGATAAAATTTGAAGCAAAAAGATGGGGCGTTAGTATAGTAGGAACTGAAATAATAGGACTCGTTCCAATGATGGCACTCATTGATGTTGCTGAATATTATCTTGGAATAGAAAACTTCTCAACCGACCAAATACTTGAATCAAGGATAATGGAATAATAATGAAACTTTTAATAAAAAATGCTGCAGAAATAGTAACGTGTTCCGGATATAGTTCTAAAAAAGGAAAAGAAATGAACGATATTAAAGTTATAAAAAATGGAACAATAGTAATTGAAAATGGTATAATAACAGACATTGGAACAAACATAAAAGTAGATGAAAAAGAATATAAAGTTATAGATGCAACCGGGAAGAGTGTTCTTCCCGGATTTGTAGATTCACACACACACTTTGTATTTGGTGGATATAGAGAAGAAGAGTTTGATTGGAGATTGAAAGGTCAAACCTATATGGAAATAATGGAAAAAGGCGGAGGAATTGCAAGTTCTGTTAAACACACAAGAAACACAACAGAAGAAGAATTAGTAAATCTAGGTAAAAAACGTTTAGATTCAATGATGAACTTTGGAGTTACTACAGTAGAAGGAAAAAGTGGATATGGATTAAACTTAGAAACAGAATTAAAACAATTAAGAGTAATGAAAAAATTAAATGAAATCCATTCAATTGATGTGATTCCAACATTTTTAGGAGCACATTCAATACCAAAAGAATATAAAGGTAAATCAGATGAATACGTAGAAAAACTCATAAAAGAAATGTTGCCAAAGGTAAAAGAGGAAAACTTGGCAAAGTTTTGTGATGTTTTTTGTGAAAAAAATGTATTCACAGTAGAACAATCAAAAAAAATATTACTTGAAGCACAAAAATATGGATTAAAATCTAAAATACACGCAGATGAAATAGTTGAACTTGGCGGAGCAAAATTAGCTGCTGAAATAAATGCAGTATCTGCCGATCATTTATTACAAACATCTGATGCGGGAATTGAAAAACTTGCAAACAGCTCTACAATAGCAACACTATTACCATTAACAGCATTTAGTTTAAAAGAAAACTTTGCAAATGCAAGAAAAATGATAGACTCTGGATGTAGTGTTGCACTTGCAACAGATATGAATCCTGGATCATGTTTTTCAAACTCAATACCACTATTGATATCTTTAGCAACGATCTATATGAATATGACAATAGAAGAAACTATAACGGCATTAACAATTAATGGAGCAGCAGCACTTGGATTAGAAAAAGAAATTGGAAGTATAGATAAAGGCAAAAAAGCTGATATAATAATATTAGAATATCCATCTTATAAATTTTTACCATATCATACAGGTGTAAATATAATTGAAACAGTTATAAAAGATGGTATAGTGAGGAGGGATAAAAGTGTTTGAAGAAATGAAATTAAATGAATTTATTGACAAAGTAGCTTCATCTGATCCCGTTCCAGGAGGTGGAAGTGTATCTGCAATGGCTGGATCTACAGCAGCAGCACTATCCTCAATGGTTTCAGGACTAACGATTGGGAAGAAAAAATATGCCGAAGTAGAAGAAGAAATAAAAGAAATAAAGATAAAAGCAGATGAATTAAAAGATAAACTTTTAAAAGACATTGAAAAAGATTCAGAAGCATTTGATTTAGTTATGAAAGCTTTTGGAATGCCAAAATCAACAGATGAAGAAAAAGCAAAAAGAAAAGAAGCAATTCAAACTTCAATGAAAAAAGCAGCAGAAGTACCATTTGATGTTGCAAAAAGTTGTTTTGAAGTTATGAAACTTGCAGAAGTGGTTGTTGAAAAAGGAAACAAAAATGCAATAACAGATGGAGCAGTTTCTGCAATGCTTGCAAGAACAGCAGTTTTAGGAGCATTATACAATGTAAAAATAAACCTTGACTCTATAAAAGACGATGACTTTGTTGAAAAATATTCAAAAGAAGTAAAAGACTTAGAAGAAAAAACAAGAGAATTAGAAGAAGTAATATTATCAAAAGTTGGATTTTAAAAAGCCTTTCAAAGAAAGGCTTTTTTTTATACTTAAAAACCAAATATTTGATGTATAATTATATATATAATAATTATAAATGGGGTGAGTTATGGAAAATTTTAAAGAATTATTAGAAAAATATGCAGAATTATCAGTTAGAACAGCTATTAATATACAAAAAGATCAAACATTAGTTGTAAATGCACCGATAGTAGCAGTTGATTTTGTAAGAGAAGTTGTAAAAAAAGCATATGAAAATGGTGCGAAAAATGTGCATATTGAATGGCATGATGAAGAAATAACTTATACAAAATATAAAATGGCACCAGATGAAGCCTTTAATGAATTTCCAATGTGGAAAGCAAAAGGATTTGAAGAATTTGCAAAACAAAATGCTGCATTTTTATCAATATCGGCATCAAACCCAGATTTATTAAAAGATGTAGATCCACAAAAAATTGCCAATGCAAATAAAGCTGCAGCAAAAGCCATGAATAAATTTAGAGAATATACACAAAAAGGAAAGGTTAGCTGGGCAGTAGTATCCGTTCCAACAAAAGAATGGAGTAAAAAAGTTTTTGGAACAACAGATGAAGAAAAACTATGGAAAAAAATATTTGAAGTAACAAGAGTAAATACTGAAGATCCTGTATCAGAGTGGAAAAAGCATATAGGAACATTAAAAAATAAAATTGCAATGATGAACTCAAAAAACTATAAGTTTCTTCATTACAAAGCTCCAGGAACAGATTTAAAAATAGAATTGCCAGAAGATCATGTGTGGGTTGGTGGAGGATTGACAACAGAAAAAGGAGTATACTTTATTCCAAATATGCCAACAGAAGAAATATTTACTCTTCCATTAAAAACAGGAATAAATGGAACTGTTACTTCAACAAAACCATTAAATTATGGTGGAAATTTAATAGAAAAATTCACATTAACCTTTAAAGATGGAAAAATAATAGATTTTTCTGCAAAGAATGGATATGAAACATTGAAAAAATTAATAGAAACAGATGAAGGATCACATTATATAGGTGAAGTTGCTTTAGTTCCTCAAAACTCACCAATTTCAAACTCAAACATAATCTTTTACAATACATTGTTTGATGAAAATGCATCTTGTCATTTGGCAATAGGTGCAGCATATCCTTTATGTTTAAAAAATGGACCTAATATGACAAGAAAAGAATTAGAAGAAAAAGGTGCAAACACAAGCATGACACATGTTGACTTCATGATAGGAAGTGATTCTATGAATATAGATGGAATAACAAAAGATGGAAAAATAGAACCAATATTTAGAAATGGAAATTGGATAGAGGAGTGATAAAATGAAATCAATAGTAACCTTTCATGCCAAAGATATAAACTTTATATTTAATCAACATGAAAAAGCAAATGAAATAATAGATGTTGTAAAGAAAAGTCAATTTTTAGAAGGAACTATTATTTATCAAAAAAACCCTATTTTATTTAGAGATTCTATGTACAGTGAAAAATTTTTTAAACATATTGGATATAATATACCAAATGAAGTAGAAAAATATAACTTTGATGGAGCAGACGATCAAACTGCAAAAGTTTATTCATTTGGAGATAAATACGGAGTATATTTTCATGCTTACATTGAAAATATAGAAGTTTATGAAGGATATTTAATTTTTTCTGAAAAACCAACAAAGGAATGCTTTGAAAAAATGAATAAAATTTTATTTCATGCTTATTATGTATTTAAAAAAGATGAATTTAAAGAAAAATTCGAGATATAATAAAACACAAGAGTAATTCACTCTTGTGTTTTGTTTTTTTTATCTTTTTCAATATTATATTCTCTAATAAAAGCTTGGTTCCAAGATAAATAAACAAAGAAATCAATCCAAAAGCCACGGAATACATAGAAGCTTTAATTGAGAAGAATCAATCAACCACGTTTGAAAGGAACGCTTATAAACCCTAAAAAAGCACCAACAATTGGCCCTATTGAAAATTATGCCAATATTTTTAAAAATACATTTTTATTCTCCAAAATTTATAAAATATTTTTTATATTTTTTATCTTTTCAATAGACAAATTTGTCATTTTAGATATAAATTCTATATCAACTCCATTTTCAAGCATATTCTTTGCTACTTTTTCTATCTCTGTTAATTCAACATCTTTATCTAAATTACTAACAATTTCAACCTCTTTTTTATCAAAAACTATTGAAACTTTTATAATATCATTTATTCCATAACTTTTTATCTCTTCTTCATACTTCTTTTCATTTATTTGTTTTAGTCCATTTTTTGCACTGTCTTTTAAACTTTTATCTTCATCTCTATTGTACTTTTTAAACTCAATAATTATTCCTTTATCTGTTTTATCTTTTGGAATTAAAATAACATCAGCTCTTCCAAGTCCTGTTTCTCTATTACTCTTTATTATGTACTTTTCTTTTAAACCAACACTCATTCCAAGTATTAGTCCATGATAAAATCTTTCTGGTTCCTTTCCGCTAACATCAAAATAACTCAATGTGTTCATCGTTAAATCTTTAAATTGGTCTGTAAAGGTTTTTATTCTTCCTACTTTTAAATTCAAAAGCATATTTTCAATACTTATATTCGATTCTCTCAACATATTTCTAACTGTTTGTACAAAAAAATCTTTTACTTCTTCATTTGGTATCTTTACTTTGTACATTGTTATATTGTTTTTTCTTTTTTTACTCGTCCACTTTAAGTAACCACTAAATAAAAATAATGTCCAAATTGCGCTTTCACTATTTAAGTTTAAATCACCATAAACCATAGTTTCTATTATTTCGCACTCTACTTCTTCTCCATTTATTAATTTTTCTATTTTATCTTTTAATTCAGCACTTCCTTCTTTTATTAACTTTCTTATTAAATAATTTCCACTCGTATTCATCCAATACGGACCTATCTTTTTTTCATCTACTAAATTTATTATAGAAAAAGGATTGTAAATTTCAACACCGCCAAAGTTATAACCATTGTACCAATCTATAACTTCTTTTTCTTCATATTCAAGCTCATAATACTTAAGTGTTTCTTCAACTTCTTCTTTTGTAAATCCATACTTATCATTTAATAAATTACTCAGTACGATTGAAACTTCAATATTATTTAATCCAGAAAATATACTTTCTTTTGTTACACCAGTTATACCTGTTAACACTGCTTTTTCAAGGTATACGTTATCTTTTAACGCAGAGGAAAATAAGTTTCCAATTAAAGGAGTTATTTCATCATAGTATCCATACAAATATGCTTGTTTTATAGGAATATCACATTCATCTATTAATATTATTACCTTTTTACCATAGTATCTTTCCATGTACTTTGATAAGTTTCTTATAGAGTTTTCATAATCTGCATCTAAAGCTTCTCTATCCATTATTTTATCATATATAATTTTTTCTTCATTATCTAAAACATCTAAAACATACTTATGATCAATATACAAAGTTGAAAGTTCAGAAATTAATAAATCATGCATCTTTTTTAAGTTGTTAGATTTTAAATCTTTAAAGGTGATGTATATAACAGGATGTTTGTTCAAATGTTTTTCTATTATGTTCTTTTCTTTGTATATCTTTAAGTTTTTAAAGAGGTAATCGTTATTTTGAGTAATATCAAAAAAGTACTTCATCATAGATTGACTGAGAGTTTTCCCAAACCTTCTTGGCCTTGTTATTAATAAAACATTACCACTTTCAATAACTTCTTTAATTAACAAACTTTTATCTACAAAGTACATATCTTCTTCTATTATAGTTTTAAAATCACTTTGTCCTATTGGCAATCGTTTCATAGAATCATCTCCTCATTTCTAATTATATCTTTTACACTATTATATCAAATCTACTTTAAAATATAAAAAACAGGATTTCATCCTGTTTTTTATAGAGTTTATTATATTTTTTAATTTTTAATCTGTCATTTCGCATTTCGACAAGCTCAATGACCGAATCAAATATTTTTAAGACTTTATTCTACATCGAAAACAATCCTTTATTATGAAGCCTTTTTTTCTTTGTTTTAATAGTTTATTTAAGGGTTTATTTATACAATATATTTATTTCTTCCATAGACAAACCAGTAAGTTCGGATATTATGTTTTTATCTAAACCTTTATTTATCATTTTTTTTGCCATTTCAAGTTTTCCTTTTTTAACACCTTGTTCAATGCCTTGTTCGATCCCTTGTTCGATTCCCTGTTCAATACCTTTTGTTAAACCTTTTTTAAAACCTTTATTTTCAGCTGTTTTTATTGCAGCTTCTTCATCACGAAGCCACTTTAATCTTGCTTCATAGCTTTCTCGTTCTTCATAATTTAATGACATTTCATCCAATAATTCTACAGCTTTTTTTATACTTTCTACTTCTTCTAATTCTTTTGGTAATTTATCTTTTTCATATATATCCGCTTTTTTTAGAAAATTTACCCATCTATCTAACATGGTACTCATTTTTTCATCATACTTTTCTAGCTCAATAAAATGTATTTCTAAATGATCAATGAATTCTTTTTTGCTTTCCATATTTACTATTTTATATACATTATGGTAATTTTCTTCTTCTAAACATTTAAAGTTTAATATGTTTATACTAATAGTTTTTTTCAAATTATCATAGTTTATTCCTGCAAAAAGTTGTCCTGAATAGACTCTTGACCAGTAATACAGTGCTCTTTTATCATAATATTCTTGATCTATTATCTGCATTTCTACATTGTACCAATGTCCCTTTTGATCTACTGCTTTTATATCTAATATTGAAAGTTTATCATTTTTAAAGTTTTTTTCATTGTATGGATTTTTTATTTCTATGTCTTTTACTTTATCTTCTTCTGATACTATTGAATTTATTAAATCTATTAATAATTGTTTATTTGATTCAGTTCCAAATAACTTTTTGAATGCAAAATCTACTCTTGGGTTTATTCTACACATCTTTATTCACCTCCAAAATATTTCTTTGACAGGGTTATTACCCTTTTCATATTTTTATTAATCTTTAATAATTTTAAAGCAATATTTTTAATCTGTTTTACTTATATTTTCAATGTATTTCCTCAACTATATAATTTGTTATATTTCTTTGTTTTGTATCTATTTCTATACCCACTATCTTTGCACTTTTATATTTTTTTCTTTTATTTGTTGTATACACACTTCTGGTTTTGCTTTTTTTAATTCTATTATGTATACCTCTCCTCTATACTCTATTTCTATATCACTTTTTCCCAAATTCCCTAATACCTCTCCTCTTACATTTAATCCACACGACCATAATATCGTTAATATTATGCTGTGATACCATCTTTCTGTTTCTTCAAATAAATTATATGGTATCTTTGATATTATTAATTTCATTTCTTCTATTACTTTTTCTATCTTTTTTTCTTCCAGTGCTAATATTATATTTTTCTTACATGTGCATTTTCTTCTATTTCATATGTTCCTGTTAATAATAATTCTGACATACTTTCTTTTATTTCTTTGTTGGGATAATCCACCTTGTATCCCAAATATTCATGTTTTTCTTTAAAAGTCAAATATCCAGATTGTATTAAGTATACTATTGGAGGAGCATTTTCTATTTCATAAGTTGTTAAACTCGTTTCTGTTACATATTCTCCTATTATTTCTTCTGTTTGTACCTTGTGTTTTTTAATATATTCTATTAAGTATTGAGGAGTTCCACTTTCTATCCAATAATTCTTAAATTCTTGAACATCAAAAAACTTTAATAATGAATATGGATTGTACACACTTTTTATTCCATCAAAGGAAAATCCATTGTAATGTTCTTTTATCTTTTCTAATAACTCTTTTCTATTTAAATTCAATTCTTTTGTTGTTTCTTCTATATGATCTTTGAAACCTTCTTTTAACTCTTCTTGGGTTATCTCCATCATTTGTGAATACTTTTTATTTATAGTTACATCATTTAAATTATTTAATGATGAAAATATTCCTGTTTTGGTTAATTTTGTTATTCCAGTTAATATTGCAAACCTTAAATATGGATCAGAATCTTTTATTACTACATAAAATTCTCTTAATATATTTCTCATTACTTCTGCTTTTCCATCATTCATGTGATTCAATATTGGTCTATCATATTCATCTATTAACACTACTACTTTTTCTTTCCTTGATAACTTTTGGATTAGTTCAGAAAAAGCATACTTTATTATTGTTTCATTAATTTCTACTCCATATTCTTTTCCTATTTCTCTTAATCTTAATCTTAATAATATTCCATATTCTAATTCCTCTTCATTTTTTATCGACATTTCACTCATACTAAGCCTAATTACAGGATATCCTTTCCATTCCCATTTATCATATATATATATAATCTTTTAAATAATTCTTTTTCTCCTTTAAATAAATAATACAATGTTGATATGGTTAGACTCTTTCCAAATCTTCTTGGCCTTGATATAAATATTGGCACATCTGATCTTGCTAATTCATAAATATATTTTGTTTTATCTATATACATATATTCATTTAATATTATATTTTTTAAATCTTGTTTTCCTATGGGTAATTTTTTCACTTTTAGCACCTCATTTTTATAACTTTCTTCCCACCTCTAAGCGTGTCGTAGGAGTAGGTCCCTATCTTCTTTTCTCGTTCCATGTGCTTGTCGAAGGGAACTTTATTTCACATCGAAAACCATCCTTTATTTATGAATCCATTTTTTCTTTTTTTAATAGTTTGTGTTATTTATACAATATATTTATTTCTTCTATAGACAAACCAGTTGCTTGAATTATTTGTTCTTTTGTTAATCCCATTTCTTTTAATTTTTTTGCTGTTTCTATAGATTTTAACTTTAATTCATACTCTAAATCTTTTCTTTCATTATTTTCTTCTTCTTTATCCAAATTACTAACAATTTCAACCTCTTTTTTATCAAAAGCTATTGAAACTTTTATTATGTCATTTATTCCATAATTTTTTATCTCTTCTTCATACCTTTTTTCATTTATTTGTTTTAATCCATTTTGAGCGCTATTTAATAGTGTCTTTTCATTTTTATAAAATTTTTTAAACTCTATTATTATTCCTTTATCTGTTTTATCTTTTGGAATTAAAATAACATCTGCTCTTCCAAGCCCTGTTTCTCTATTACTCTTTATTATGTACTTTTCTTTTAAGCCAACACTCATTCCAAGTATTAATCCATGATAAAACCTTTCTGGTTCTTCTCCACTTACATCAAAGTAACTCAATGTGTTCATAGTTAGTTTTTGAAAGTCTTCTTTAAACTCTTCTATATGTCCATTTATTAAGTTTATTAGTATATTATCTAATTGTATATTTTCTTCTTCAAACATTAATAATACTGTATCTTCATAAAACATTCTTACTTCTTTGTTTGGAATAGCAAGTGTGTATCTTCTATAACCTTCTTTTGTTTCTTTTATCCACTTTAAGTAACCACTAAATAAAAATAATGTCCATATTGATTCATTTGAATTTATGTGCAAATCACCATAAACCATAGTTTCATTTATTTTACTTTCAATCTTTTCTCCATTCAAAAGTTTTTCTATACTATCTTTTATATTAACAGTTCCTTCTTTTATTAGCTTTCTTATTAAATAATTTCCACTCGTATTCATCCAGTATGGACCTATCTTTTTTTCATCTACTAAGTTTATTATAGAAAAAGGATTGTAAATTTCAACACCACCAAAGTTATATCCATTGTACCAATCTATAACTTCATCTTCTTCATATTCAAGTTCATAATACTTCAATGTTTCTTCTACTTCTTCTTTAGTTAATCCATATTTATCATTGAATAGTTCATTCAATACAGTAGAAACCTTTAAGTTATTCACACCAGTAAAGATACTTTCTTTAGAAACTCTTGTTATACCAGTAAGAACTGCCTTTTCAAGGTATACGTTATCTTTTAAAGCCATTCCAAATAAGTTACCAATTAAAGATATTATTTCATCATAGTATCCATGTAAATAAGCTTGTTGAATGGGAGTATCATATTCATCTATTAATATTATTACCTTTTTACCATAATATCTTTCCATATATTCAGATAAACTTCTTATACAGTTTTCATAATCAGCATCTAAAGCTTCTCTATCCATTATTTTATTGAATACAGCTTTTTCTCTTTTATTTAATACTTTTAAAACATATTCATGTTTTATATACAACCTTGAAAGTTCCATAGCTAATAAGTCATGCATTTTTTTTAAGTTATTAGACTTTAAATCTTTAAAGGTGATGTATATAACAGGATGTTTGTTCAAATGTTTTTCTATTATGTTCTTTTCTTTGTATATCTTTAAGTTTTTAAAGAGGTAATCGTTATTTTGAGTAATATCAAAAAAGTACTTCATCATAGATTGACTGAGAGTTTTCCCAAACCTTCTTGGCCTTGTTATTAATAAAACATTACCACTTTCAATAACTTCTTTAATTAACAAACTTTTATCTACAAAGTACATATCTTCTTCTATTATAGTTTTAAAATCACTTTGTCCTATTGGCAGTCGTTTCATAGAATCATCTCCTCATTTCTAATTCTTTATATGCTATTATATCAAATCTACTTTAAAATATAAAAAACAGGATTTCATCCTGTTTTTTATAGAATTTCTCATATTTTTTTATTTTAACAAAATCAATAACCACATTTAAACAAACAAACTCAATGATCATAAAAAAATAATATTATATTTTGAAATAAATTCCAAAAAAACTTTCGATGAGAAAAACAACTGAACTCATCGAAAGAAAATATAGAGGATAAAAAATATATTTATTTAAGTAGCCTCTTTTTTTACTTTTTATATAACTATTTTTTTAAAATATTAATATTTAATGATTTAAAAATTCTACTATTTCTCTTAATTTATTAAATGCTTGAACTTCTATTTTTAATCCACTAACTACAACTCTTTCTAATATATCTAACAATGTAATAAATACTTTGTCTTTATCATAAAATTCATTTAAGCCTAAATTTCCAAGATTAATAAAATTATTTTTTACCATTTTTTCTTCCATGCTTTTATCACAAGTTCCAGTATGAGTTACTCTTATTTCTGAAACAGTTCTAGTATCTTTTTTCCCATAAAAAGATAAAGTACCTTTTTTCAATAATTCTTTTTTACAATATTCACATTTTAATTCCATAAAAAACCCTCCTTTTATAATGATATTATTGTATTTTAAAAATTACAATAACACTACAATATTACTACTTTTTATTTAAAATTCCAAATTTTAATCATAAATTTCTTAAATTTAGTTAATTATTTAATTTTTTAATAAAACTAAACAATAATAATCACTCAATATTAATTTAAAAACATAAATAAAAAAACCAATGACAAAGTCATTGGGCTTTTTAAATTTTACTTTTTATTTTTTATTAAAATTCCTTTTATCAAACTAAAACCCCAAAGAATATCTTTTATATTATAAACAATAATAATCATAAATAAAAATAAATCAATAAAAAAATTGTTGTAAATAACCGAAAAAAAAGCCATAATAATCATTAAAAATATAGATATTGCATGCTTTTTTATATCAAACTTTTTCCATAAAAATCTTGAAATAAAAGTTCTTAACCAAAAAAAGACAATATAAGACAAACCAGTAGAAACAGAAGCACCAACAGCTCCATACTTTGGAACTAAAATAAAGTTCCCAACAACATTCATTCCACTTGCTACAATAGTTATTAATATATTATAATGTGTTTTTCTTGTAAAACCTATACCCATTTGAGTTGTTTCAGATAAAGTATACATAATTGGATAAAACATTAAAAACGGAACTATTATTGCTGCACTTTTATACTCTGGAGATAAAATCATTATTATTTGATTTTTAAATAAAACAATGAATGCAAATAATGTAGTTAAAATACTGTTTAATTTATTACTCACCATTTCATACTTTTTTGTTGAAACATTATTTTCATACCATCTGTACACGGTTGGTGCCCAAAAGGTTGCAAAGGCCTGCTGAACTATTCCTACAATACCAGCTATCTTAAATGCCGCTGAATATAAACCAATAGAATTAAAATCTGCCCACGTTCTAAGCGCTATCTTATCCATTGAATTTAATATCCACATCATTATTGACGTTGGAATTAATGGAAGACCAAACAAAACTATCTTTTTTACTAATACTTTATTTAATTTGAATTTATACTTCCAATCATCTATATTTATAAAAGTTGTTATGACTGCAGATAAGATTAAAGTGTAAAACTGCGCTTGTATAATACCTTTAAAGTTTTTATTAAAAAATAAAAGAATTATTATTAATAAAATTAATCCAATGAGTCTGTTCGTTATTTGTATGAAAGAAAATAACCTTGCCTTTTCTTTCATTCTTATTATCAACGTATTGAATCTAAAAACAACGGCAAAAGGCAGTGAAAAAGCCAATATTCTTATTATATATCTTTCAATTGAATTAAATAATAATTTAGAAATACTTTCATAAAAAAATATATAAACAAACATTATTATTATTGAAAAAATAAATGGAATTAAAAAGCTATTCCACAACAAATTTTTTTTATCCTTTTCAACATTATATTCTCTAACAAAAGATTGATCAATTCCAAGATAAATAAACAAAGAAGTCAATCCAAAAGCCATGGAATACATAGCAGTCTTTCCCAATTGAGAAGGATCAATCAACCACGTTTGAATGGGAACGCTTATAAACCCTAACAAAGCACCAACAATTGGCCCTATTGAAAATCCTGCCAATCTTTTTAAAAAATCTTTTTTATTTTCTTCTTTACCATTCACAAATTTATACCTCTATTCATAAAATTATTAATTACTTATAATTCTTTTCATAAAACTCCAAATAATCACCAGAGATTACAGACTTCATCCAATCTTGATTATTCAAATACCATTCTATTGTTTTTACTATTCCTTCTTCAAACATTATTGTTGGTTCCCAACCTAAATCTCTTTTTATCTTAGATGGATCTATTCCATAACGTCTATCATGACCGAGTCTATCTTCTACGTGTTTTATTAAAGATTCATTTATCTTTTCATCACCAGTTTTTTCTCTGAGTGTTTCTATTATTTTATTTACTATAAATATATTTTCTTTTTCATTGTGTCCACCTATATTATACACTTGCCCTACTTCTGCTTTTTCAAATACTAAATCTATTGCAATACAAGTATCAAAAACATGAAGCCAATCTCTTATTTGTTTTCCATCACCATATATTGGTAACTCTTTATGATTTAATGCATTATTTATCATTAATGGTATTAACTTTTCTGGAAATTGATAAGGACCATAATTATTTGAACATCTTGTTATATTCATAGGCATTTTATAAGTATCATAATAAGCTTTTACTATTAAATCCGCACTTGCTTTACTTGCAGAATAAGGACTGTGGGGATCAAGAGGTGTTTCTTCTGTAAAGTATCCAGTTTTTCCCAATGCTCCATAAACTTCATCCGTTGATATTTGAAGATACTTTTTATCTTTACTCCATCTTCCATCTTTGTACCAACTCTTTTTACAAGCATCAAGAAGAGTTTGTGTTCCTAGTATGTTTGTTTTTAAAAATATTTGTGGATCATGAATTGATCTATCTACATGGCTTTCTGCTGCAAAGTTTATTACTCCATCTATTTCATACTTTTCAAATATTTCATTTATTTTTTGTGCATCCGTTATATCTGCTTTTATAAATTCAAAATTTTTATTATTCATTAAACCACTTATATTTTCCAAGTTTCCAGCATAAGTTAAACTATCTACACCTATTACCTTTCTATCTTTATACTTAGATAAATAATAATGCAAAAAGTTACTTCCTATAAATCCTGCTACTCCTGTTACTAATATTGTCATTTGACTTCACCCGCAATATTCAAAATATATTGACCGTATTCTGTTTTTTCCATTTCTTTTCCTAATTTTATTAATTGTTCTTTACTTATCCATTTGTTTTTATAAGCTATTTCTTCAAGACAAGATATATATAATCCAGTTCTTTTTTGTATTGTTCTTACAAATTCATTTGCATTTGATAGCCCATCATATGTTCCAGTATCAAGCCATGCAAATCCTCTTCCAAGTAATTCTACTTTTAATTTACCTTCATTTAAATATTCTCTATTTAGATCTGTTATCTCTATTTCTTCTCTTGCAGATGGAGTTAATTTTTTTGCTCTTTGAATTACACTATTATCATAATAATATAATCCAGGTACTGCATAGTTTGATTTTTGATTTTCTGGTTTTTCTTCCAATGAAATTACATTGTTATTTTCATCAAATTCCACTATACCAAACTCTCTTGGATTGTTTACATAGTATCCAAATATAGTAGCCCCTTTCTTTATGTTAACTACTTCTTTTATCATACCAGTAAATCCATGTCCATAAAATATATTATTTCCTAATATTAAAACATAAGCATCATTTTCAATAAACTCTTTGCCTATAATTCTTCAAATATAGGCAAATCCTTTTGAGTTGATATAATTAAATTCTCATTTATCCTTGCGCATAAATACAGATAAAGGATAATAGATCATAGGCTTGTCATAAATAGGGGGTATCTGTTTTGATATAGCTTTAGTTACAGGATAAAGCCTCGTTTCCACTACCACCCGCAAAAATTATTCCTTTCAATTTAAATTCAAATAAGCATTATTTTTTTATACTAAAGAAGCTTGAAACTTTTAATCCATTATCCTTCCACTATCTTTCCACGCTTTATAACATTCCATGTTTACTTTTATAATATTTTTAATACTTTGATTGCTTTCTACTCCAATTCGCATTTTTATAATATACTTATCTAAAAATTGTATTGATATTTTATGTTTCAATAAAAGTCAAAGATTATTTCATAATCAGTTGCTATTTTATAATTCAAATTAAATAGTCCATATTTATTATAAATTTATTTTTTTGTGGATTAAATACACTTCTATATCTTTATCTACAAATGGACAATCTAACATAATACTATTCCTTCTATTATTATTTTAATGTTTTCAATTTCTCTATATAGTTTTCATTGATATTTTATTAAATCTATTTTATTTGAAGAAATAGAACTTTTTCTTAATCTATAATAATCCAAATTTTCATTTAATCCATTCCCCACCACACATTTTTTTAAAATTTTTAGTCACAAAGCATAATCCTATCTTTTTCTAATTAAGGACTATATAAATTACCCAATTTTTCAGCATTATATATTACACTATAGGATTTTTTAATAATACCGGCTTATAATTTAATGTTTTTGGAACCTCTATATATTTATCTAGTTTTTTTCCATTCTCTTTAATTAGTTGATATTTAGTAAAAGTAAATTCATAATTGTTTTCTTCCATAAATCATTACTATCTAAAAATGCTATATATTTACCATTCGCTTCTTTTATAGCAATATTTCTTGATACTGTTGCATCACTATTTTTTTCCAATTTTATTAATTTAATTCTATTATCTTTCTTATTCTTATACAATTTTTACTCCATTGTCTGTTGAGTAATCATCAACTATAATCATTTCCCAATTATCATAAATTTGATTCAAATTTTTTTCCTCATTTTTATTAATTTTATATAATCAAAAGTTCCTTTATAAATTGCTTTTATTGCATTTAATATTGATAATTTTTGATTTATCATTTTATATTTTTTTAAAATAAAAACTAAATTTACTAATAACGCTTTATATCTAAATAACCTAAAAAATAATGCACCTCTTGCAAATAATCCTTTTTCATCAATTATCTTCCCTGAACTTTCATCTGGATGTATTACAATTGGTATAGGAATATATTTTATCTTTAATCCTTCCTTTATACAATCCATAAGAAATATATTTTCTTCTCCGTTTTTATATCTACAATTTATTCCAAAATCAAGATCAAATTTAATATTTTTCTCTAAAATTCTATTCCTTCTAAAAGCTATTTCAATCATTGATACTTTTGTTATTGTTCTTTTTGTATGCCACATTTCTTTTTTTATATAATTTTTATATAATTTATTTTCTGGAGTTTTTATCTGAAACGTAAGTACATCAGCATCCAGATTTTTACTAAATTGATTTTCTATAATCTCATCATAATTTTTAACGTAAAAAATATCATCATCAGCTAGTATACAAAGATTACAATTAGCATTATTTATTGCTCTATTTTTACTAATTGAAGTTCCCATTTCATTATAATTCAACATCCTAATATTATTTTTTCCATCTATATAGTTGCCTTTTCGATTTGTTTGATTAATAATAACAATATTTCTATTAATATTTTTTTCTTTTAAAAATAAATCCTTTATTGATCTTTTATTTAAAGTTGACATTAATATTTCAACGCACATTTTTTCACCATCTTTTTTATTTTTCTTATTAATATTTTTTTATAAAAATAATATTTTGCCATAATTTTACTTAATCCGTTTTTAATTGCAATTCTCTCAACTTCAACCCAAGAATCCTTTAAAAATTCATTACTTACTCCACCAAGTCTCATATGAGAAATTATATTATTAAAATATACTATTCTTGCTTTATTTATATACGCACGAAGTAAAAAATCATAGTCTGAAGATATTTTATATTTAGTATTGTATAATCCTATTTTTTCATATAAAGATTTTTTAATAAAACAAGTCGGATGTTTTATTATCATTCCTTCCCACAATTTCCAATATTTATCTTTAGGATATCTTGTCTCTTTGTAAATCATTCTTTCTGAATATATCTTTAAATTACCATGAATAATATCAGGTTTATTATGTTTATCATACACATTCACAATCTTTTCAATTATATCTTTTTCGTACCAATCATCACTATTAATAATTCCTATTAATTCCCCTATTGCCATTTTTATTCCTTTGTTCATCGCATCATAGATTCCTTTATCCTCTTCACTAACCCATTTAAAACTAATTCCTTTATTCATGAACTTTTCTTTGTAGCTTTCTATTATTTCCACAGTACCATCATTAGACTTTCCATCTATTACAATATACTCAATATTTTTATAATTTTGAAGTAAAATTGATTCAAAAGTATCTTTTATCGTCTTTATACTATTAAAACTAACAGTTATTACACTTACCAATACATTTCTCATATTTTATTTTCTCCTTTCTATTAATTCTCAATATTTCTAACATAATTAAAAAAAAGAAAGAACCTGCTGAATTAAAATTTCCCCATGTAAAAAATGATACAAATAAAATAATCAAATAATCTTTACAAACTTTCGAATATTTTTTTATTAAATACCAAATAAATACGAATAACCCTAAATAACCAGAAACAATTTTTATTACTGCTATAATATTATTAACAGCTCCTCCTGTGGTAAATAATTTTATTATTACATTATTCATTTTTATGTTATAGTAATTTTCTAAATTTCCTATTCCTACTCCATAATACGGTGTTTTCAGTGCAAATATAATTCCTCCTACTAATCGAGTTGTTGAAGAAGAAGGATGTAATACTATCAAATTCCTTATGTGATTTTGAACTAAAGGTACAGAAAAATATAAAACTATTGAAAAAATAACTATACTCACATAAACCAAAGATTTATATTTTAATTTTAGCTTTTTCATTGCTATAACAGTAAATATTCCCATAAATAATAATCCATAAATAGTTAAAGAAAATGATAAAATAAAAGCTGATATTATAATAATATGATTTTTTTTGCTTAATTTTTCTCCACTTACTATCAAATATAAGTACATCATTACTGGAAATAAGAATAATGATGGCTCTCTAAAAATACTTCTAATTCTAAATATTCCATATGAAATCATACTTGTATCTAGTCCATATGGTAATCCAATATTTAAGTAATGCGCTATAAATTGATACAATCCATATATACATATGAAATTTAATGAATTAATTATTATTTTATTAAATTGTTTTATATCTTTTGATAAATAATTTGGAATAATTAGGTAGGACATAAAATATATTATTAACTTCATATAAGCAAAAAAAAACTTATCTATTGCTAGATATTTTTCGTCCACATTAATTATGAAAACCATAAAATTAATAAACAAAAAGAAAAAAACATATATATCTTTTTTTTGTATTTTTATGTAGCTTATTTTATATAAACTAAAAAAACATAACAATATCAATACTAAATCAGCAATCCCGATTTTTCCTATATAATAACTTATAAAATTCATTCCATATACTAAATACATATTATTCTCATAACTCCCTCTATAAAATATGATTAAACCAATATTTCATGAAAATGCATAGAAATACAAACAATAAAAAAATGCACTAAAATAACAAACAATAAAAGAATTTTTGGTATTTCAAAAAATTAGTAAATTATGGATATGGTAGTAATTACCATTAATAAATTAATATTAGGTCATAGTATCAACCATACTTCGACAAGCTCAGTAACCACATTATCTCAGGTAGCTTACCCTCCCATATCTCACTGACTCAATGGCCAAAATTCCTTCGTTCTGCTTATCCTTGAGGTGGTTTGTCGGCTCTGCTCCTTTGCTGGGTCGTACCCTTATGGTTACTGAGATTGTCGAAGTATGGATAAATTTATGCCGACTTAACTCACTTTTTAGTTAATGATATTTATACTTTTTTTATGCATCTATAAGTTGTGTTTTTTTGTTTCCATGCACATCATTTATTAGTTTTTTGGATCATATTTTATTTTTTTGTTATTAACGTATATATTATTTTTATTAATTTACCCATTAACGCTATCAATGATTGCTTCTTTTTCAATGGATTTTTGACTCTTGTTGTATAATAGTTATGCATTAATTTAAATTCATTATTTGTTGCTACTATTGGAAGTATTGCTTTAAACAATAAACTTCTCAATCTCTTTCTTCCCCTTTTATTTATTGTAATTTTACCTCATTGAGCTAGTTTCTTTCAAATTTAATCCAGCTAATTTTATTATTTGTTTTGGATGATTGAATCTTTTAATATCTCCTACTTCTGCGATAAATCCTGAAATGGTTATTATCCCTACACCTTTTATACTGAGTGCATTTTCTATTCTTGGTATTGTATATACCATCGTACTCAATTTTTCTTGTATTTCTTTTAAATCATTTTCTAATTTTTTATATTCTTCTATTAATCCTTTAATTTCTTACCATTGAAAATCCATCTTTTATCCCTATTGTCTCTTTTGCTGCTTCTATTAAACTTTTTGCTCTTTTTATCCCTACCGCTCTTTTTATTCCTTTTTGCCATATTTCTACTATTTCTTCAGCATTTAATTTTATTATTTCTAGCGGTATACTGAGTTCCTCTAGTGTTATTATTGATGCTTTTCCATATATTCCTTTAAATACTGTTTTATATTCTGGAAAATATATTGCCACCCATCTTTGTATCCTGTTTTTTACTACTAATAGTTTTTTGTTTATTGTTTCTCTTATATCATATGCTTTTCTTATCTCTGCATATATTCCTCTTGGTATATATGGTATTGCATATCTTCCATCTTTCACTAACATCGCTATTGTTTTTGGATCTTTTCTATCACTTTTACTTGGTGCACTCTAATTCCTTTGCCCTTTTTACATGATATGGATTTACTTGTACTAACATCATTTCTTTTTTGTTTACATAATTTGCTAATGTATACCAATAATGCCCTGTTAGTTCTATTCCTATTATTATTTTCTCTCTTCCTATTATTTCGGCTATTTCTTTTATTTGTTTTTCAAAACTTTCAAATCCTTCTCTCGTTGAGTTGAATTTTATTACTTTCCCGTACTCTATTCCTCTATTATCAAATGTTCTTGCGTAATGTGTTTCCTTTGCTATATCTACTCCTACTACCAATGTTTTTTCATCTACTTGCTTTATTTTTTCATTTTGTGTATAATTCATTTGAGGTTCCTCCCTTTTTGTAAAATATTTGTAGTTTTGCTCTACATTTTATATTTTACTGGGAGGTTCCTTTTTTTCAACTCCTATTTTTTTTACTTACAGGAATGTTACTTTACTAAAATTTATCCAAAACTTTTCTTTTTATTATTTTTTAATTTAAAAGCTTTTATAAGAGAAAATTCTTCAAAAAATAAATATACACTAAATATTGTTTTTAAAATTAAAAATATATTTTTATAAGTTTGATTTAATACTAATTCTAATTTTTTTTCAATTATGCCCTCACTATTGTAACATATTGTAATAATACTAAATAAAATTGTTTTTCAACATTATTCCTCTTTAAAAAAATATTTTAAGCTTTCATCAAAAATTTTTTCAAATTTTTCAATTGTATGATTATTTTTTATGTAGTCATACGATAAACTTGACATTTTCTCTATTTTTTTTTCACTATATATTGAAACATTTTTAATTATTTCAATAATTTTATTTATACTAATATCATCAATTAATATTCCATATTTATCTATATCTATTCCACATTCTTTTGTTGCTATTGGTATTAATCCATTTGCCATCGCAATAATAACTGAACCAGCTTGTCCTTCAGAGGATGTAGGATATATTAAATAAGAACATTTACTGATTATTTCTTTAAACTTAGAAGAATTAATATCCAAAAAACCATAATAATTAATATTCTCTTTTTTCAGCTCATTCTTATATACCTCAAAAAAATCTTCCTCAAATGCCCCACATATATGTAAATTTAAATCTTTAGTTTTACTAAACGCCTCAATACATAAATCTAATCCTTTATGCACCAATCCAGTACTACCCAACCATAAAAAATTTTTTTTTGCAGTACCGATATCTTTTTTCTCTATTTTTTCAAATGAAAAATCTCCTAATGATACTGGAATTTTCATAATTCTCTCTTTAAAATAATTACTATAAGTTGATATAGTCCAATCATTTCCAATGCAAAATATTGCATCCGATAATACTGTAGAGCAACTCCAGTTTTTCTCAACAATTCTTCTTGGTCTTAATGTTTTATTTTTACGTTTTTTTAAATTTAATAATCTTAATAATTCGGCATTATTTTGAAAATTAACATGTGCTCCTGTCGCATAGTATATTCTTTTTCCTTTAAAATCTTCCACATAAAAGCTTTTTTCATATAAATCTCCAAAACCAAAAATTAAATCATATTTAGAATAATTAATTTTTTTAAAATAATCATAATGTACAACATCTACATTATACTCATGATTTGAAAATAGTTTTGCTATAATCCTAGATTCTTTCCAATTTGAATGTTTTATATTTTTTTCTTTATTTATAAAAGGATCTATAATATATGAAATTAATACATTTTTTTTATATTTTGTTTTAAATATATTTTTTTTTATCTGCTTTTTTAATACTCTATTATATATGTTATAAAAATTCTTAATAATTAGCAATCTTTTCGTCTCCTTAATACTCTTTTAATTTTTTTGAATAGATAAAAAAGAATATAACCCCAAATAATTTAGATATAATATGTCCTAATATTATTCCTAACGCCCCATATTTAGGTATTAATAGAATATATAAAGCAAAATTAGAAAATCCTTCAATTACACTTGAATAAGCAAATACCTTTGGTCTTGCTATAGCATTAAAATAGTAATAATAAATCACTTCTGGAGCTCTTATTATTAAAAATACTAAAAAAACTAAAATATAAATATAAGTGCTATTTGCTATTTTTGATCCTAAATATGCTCCTATAAAAAATTTCCATGTAACAATTGTAAATAAAGAAAGAACTATACTTATTGTTTCACATATAAATAAATTTTTTTTTATATATTGATTTATTTTAAATAAATTTTTTTTCCCATGCATTTTTGATATTTTAGGAAAAATAATTTTAAATATATTTATTAAAAAAGAATATAAATAATTCATAACTTTCAAACTAATCTGATAAACTCCAACTGTTTTTAGATTAATAAATTTAGCTATAATCAAATTATCCAAATGTCCTAATAAAATTGAAAATAAATATTGAAGTAAACTATACTTCAAAAAATTTATTATTTTAAAAAATAAATTTTTTCTTATTTTTGTTAACTCAAAAAAATTATAATTTCTTTTTATTATAATTATAGAAACTATCAATTTAACTATAAAAATATTTAATATTAATACAAAAATTTTAAGTATTTTTTGTTTTAAGTTAAACATTATATATAATATTCCTAAAAAATTTATTACTTTAAAAATAATATTAATTTTTGATATTATTTTCCATTTTTCAAATGCAACTAATATATTATTTAATATCTGAATTATGAAATTTAAAGTCATTAAAATTGGCAATAATACTATTAATTTCAATCCTAATTTATAATAAAAGCCAGATAAATTCAGAAAATTAATAATGTTTTCTTTAAAAATAATAGTAATAATTAATACTATTATTCCTAAAGTTAAATAAAACAATATCCCTATTTCAATAACTTGGTTTACATCTTTATATTTTTTTTCCCCAATAAACTCGCTCAAATATTTTGAAACAGCCATTCCCATTCCAATATCAACCAAACCAAATGTCGCAATAAGTCCAATAAAAAGTGAATAAAATCCATATCCTTCTATTCCTAAACCATTTGTTAAAACTTTAATGTTTATAAAAGTTATTATAAAACTAGTTACGAAATCTATTATATTCCATTTTGTATCATGCATGATTTTATTTTTCAAATCATTTTCTCCTTATTTTTTTATTTAATTTTTGTATAAATTTTTTAAATAAATAGATAAACAAATATTTACATTTAAAAAACAAAAGTTTATTTTTTTGCTCTTCTTCAATCATATATCTATATTTTTTCTTTAGGCAATACAAATATTGAAAATATACTTCTCGATCTTTTTTATATTTAAATATATTATTTAGAAAATAAACTTTTGAATAAGTATAATATTCGTCCAAATCATAACTTATTGAAAAAGAATTTTTATGAGCCCTAAAAAACGACAAATTTTCATCAATAAAACCAAATTTTGAATAAGAAGCTGCTGTAAAAAGAAAAATTAAAAGATCATTTCCTGCACCATATCTTGAAAAATCTAATTTTTTAGGATTGTTAATATCAATTAATAGATTTTTTTCAATATCTTTTCTTCTAAATAAAGCATTACCAGGAGATACTGGAACGTGCTTTTCTCCAAATAAATGAGCTTTAATAAAAGCTTTAGTTTCATATTCTCCAGTTTCTCCAAATCTGTAAGCTTTTCTTTTTTTTCCAGTTTCAAAGTAAATAATAGTGGAAGTATAAACAAAACCAATTTCCATATCATTCATTAAAAATGGTAAGGTTTTTTCAATATAGTCTTTCAATATTTGATCATCTGACCATAATATTTTTATATATTCTCCTTTAGAATGTTCTAAACATTTTTTCAAATTTTTAACTGGTCCTAAGTTCTCTTCATTTTGAAAAACTTTTATACGGCTATCTTTTCGTGCCTCATCATAAACTACTTCATAAGTTGCATCTGTACTACAATTATCTACTATAATTATTTCAATATTCTGATATGTTTGATTTTTTGCACTTTGTATTGTTTCTAATATAATTTTCTCTCTATTATAAACTGGGATCAAAATGCTAACTAACGGTTTTGATTTATTCAATCCCTTCACTCCTTCGTGTATAATATTTTCTTATAATTAATAAATTTGATATTTATTTTAAAAAAAGTATTCTAACTCTGAGTTATTATTTAACTATAGTAATTCCGTCACCTTTTGCATGTAAAGTGCCCAAAAAAGTCTGACTAACTTTGGTATATAAGTTGAATTGTTACCGGAGAATGAGCTTTAGCTCTTACATACAACGAGACTCTTTTCTTATATACCCAGAGTTATAATTTTAATCTGAAAGGTTGTGTTTCTATGTTGTTTGTTGGTATTGATGTTTCAAAAGATAAACTTGATTATTTTTTTGATAATTCTATCAAAGGTATTGTTGATAATTCTATTGATGGTTATGAGAAACTTGTTTCTATTTTCAAAGATAAGGACATTTCTTTTGCTTTAGAATCTACTGGTATTTATTCTAAAAATATTTTTGTTTTTCTTAAAGCTCATGGGTTTAATGAATTATTTTTTTTTGCGCCTTCTGATGTTTTTAATACCAGAAAGATTCTTAATTGGCCTAAAAATGATAAATTAGACGATTTGAATCTCTTAGAGAATTTACTCGTTCTAGATATCATATTTCACATCAATTAGCAACAAAAAAAATTATCTTGTTTAGCTGATTACCAGTTATTTTCCTGATCTATCCAAAACTTTTCTTTTTATTATTTTTTAATTTAAAAGCTTTTATAAGAGAAAATTCTTCAAAAAATAAATATACACTAAATATTGTTTTTAAAATTAAAAATATATTTTTACTCTGAATTGCCGTTCTTATAATATGTTTCCCTAAAAATAATTCAACCTTTTGAGTTTCAAGCTTATCACAAGTTTCTGGATGAAGATTGATTAATGTTGAAAATATTCCCAATATCTGTTTTATTCTTATATCTTTAGCTTTCTTCCAATCTAATATTTTACCTTTTTTTTCTACTTCTCTGTAATGCTCTGCTTCTCTTAACGACACTAATTTCTTACTTATAAATCCTATTTCTTCTTCAGTTGCTCCAATATAATAACAAAGATATTCTTCAGAATTATAGTGATAACTTTCTTTAAATATATTTAATAATTTTTCACTTCTTAACATCGCTGTTAGTATATTTAAAAAATAATTTGTTTCATTTCCAGGAAGTAATTCTTCACCTTTTAAAAACTTAAATTCATCTCCATCGTAAATAGAAGTAAATTCATCTAGAAGATTTCCATTATAATCAATTGAATTAGCATTTGAATAAACAATATTAATATTTTTATATTGATTTAATACTTTAACTTGCTTTTCAATTTTAGTTTTATCATTCCACAAATCATCATCTGGAGTAAATGTCATAAATTCTCCATCAACATAGCTAAATGCTTTTAATGCATTTTTTCCCATTCCTATATTTCTATCATTTTTGATATATTTTATTTTATTTGAATTTATTTTTTTTACCATTTCCTTTGTATCTGTATTATTAGAATTGTCAGTTATTATTATCTCAAAATTTTGATAACTCTGAATAAGAATACTTTCTAATAATTCTCTTAATAACTTAGGCCTATTATACGTTGTTATACATATAGATACTTTTCCTTTTTTTATTTCCAAATTAATAATACTCCTTTCAACTGTATTCTTATACAAATATTTATTTTCTATCTTCTTCAAATTTTATATAATTTTTACCTATTATTAATGATTTTTCTGAAATTAAAAATACCTCTAAATTTATATCTATATTTTATTTCATTATTAGCTTATTCGATATAATAAACTTTTAATAATTCAATTTCTTTTATTAGTCTATTTCTACTTGCATTCAGCTTTTATAAAATTGTTACATTTATATTTTTTCTTATCAACTCTTTAATTATAAAACTATTTAAAACAACCTGTCACTATCACTAATTCAATCATTTTTTATTTCCTATTTTATTTTTACATCATTTATTTTTTCCACCCATTCGTACATTCTTTTCAATCCATCATATTTATTTACCTTTGGTTCCCAATCAAAATCTTTTTTAGCTTTTGAAATATCAGCAACAAACACTTTTTGATCTGATTCACGCCATGGCAATTTTCTATATTCCATTTTTATATCAAGATTTTTTTCAAGTTCTTTAAATAATTCAAGTAGTGAAAAGCTATTTTTCATTCCTCCACCAATGTTATAAACTTGGCCTTTTGTTTTATCAATATTTTCTATAGCTAACTCATAACACTCTATTAAATCCGTTCCAAATAATATATCTCTTACTTGTTTCCCATTTCCAGATATAGTAAATGGTTCTTCTGCTATTCCTTTTTTTATTTCATAAGCTTTCTGGCAAAACCATCCTACCCAACCTTGATCTTTTGTAGCAAATTGTCTTCCACCGAAAATAGATGAATGTCTAAAAACTATTGTTTTTAATCCAAATATTCTCGCATAATCAAGCATATATTGATCTGCACTCCCTTTTGAACATCCATAAGGCGAATGAAATTCTAAAGATATTGTCTCATCAAATCCATTTGGGTAATCTTTAGATACATATCTTAAATTTTTTTCCTCAAAATTCAAATATTTTAAATCTCCATAAACCTTATTAGTCGATGAAAAACAAACAATTGTCTCTGGCGAGTATTTTCTTACACTCTCAAGTACATTTATAGTTCCTTTTACATTTATTTCAAAATCCATATATGGATTTTCTATTGAGGTTGTCATAGCAACTTGACCTGCAAAATGAAATATTATATCTGGTTTTTCTTCTTGAATAACTTTACCTATTTCATATATATTTCTAACATCACCTTTTATAAATTTAAAATTTCCTTTTAACGAATTTAACCAGTCAAGATTTTTTTCTGTTCCAAACCTATACATATTATCAAAAACTATAACTTCATTTCCATTTTTTATATAATGTGCAGCCATATTAGAACCTAAAAATCCACAACCTCCATTTATCAAATATTTCATTTATTTTCTCCTTTCAATAATTCTATATACTTTTTTAGCCCTTCTTTGATATCTATATTAAAATATTGCCCTATTCTATTTTTAAATTTACTTATATCCAATTCAAAATCCATTATTTCATTTTCTCTATAAGGAATTTTTCCAAATTCTATTTCTGAATCCGATTTAATATAATCTTTACAAAATAGTATGATTTTTTTCAAAGAAATACTTTTACCTGACGATAAATTAACTATTTCACCTAAAAAATTATCATATTTTTTTAAAATTAAACTAATTCCATTTGCAAAATCTGAAGCATAAATAAAATCTCTCTTTTGCTCTCCTAAAGTTGTTTCTATTTTGTTATTATCAAGTAATTGATTTATAATATAAGTAATAAATTTATTTTTTTCTTGGTATTTTCCAAATAAATTACCAGGTCTAACAACTGCTATTGGAAAATTATAATTTTTATTTAGCATCATAGCAGTATTAGTAGTAATTTGTTTGGCTAAAGCATATGGTGAATTAGGATATTCTCTGTTATTTTCATTAAATGGAGCTTTTATATTGCCATATTCTTCTCCAGAACCAAAATGCAAAAATAATTTTAATTTTTTTAGAGCTTTTGATGCTTCATAAAGTTTCAAAAATATATTAATATTTGCCTGTATCATATCATTAAATATATCCATATTCCTTTCAGCAGTTACAATAGAAATAAGATTAATAATATAATCTGGATCTTCATCACTTATTATTAGTTTTATATTATCATTTTCAAAAAAATTATATTCATAATATTTTATTTCATTATATTTTTTTATAAATTGTTCATCAACATATTTATCAATAACCACAATTTTATATTGCTTAGATAAATACTCTATTAGGTTCTTACCAATAAACCCAAAACCACCTGTAATTAAAATTTTTTCCATAATCTTCTCCTTTAATTACATTTGTTTTTAATAAATGTAAAATTATCTAACATTTCATTACTAAAAAAACTAATTTTATACATTTTAAATATGCATTTATTTATTTGTTTATAAACTTTTCTATTTGTTCTACACACATGTTATACACACTTCTATTCTTATATTCTCTATACCACTCTACTGTCATCTCTATTGTTTCATCTATATTTAAAGTTGGCTTCCAACCAAGTTTAAATCTTGATTTTGATATATCAAGTGCAAGTAACTTTGCTTCATGTACTGCAGTCGAATTAGATATATCTTTTAATTCTCCATTACCATAGTTTTTGATTACTTTTTTACCTATTTCCCATACAGAAACTATAGAATCAAGAGTTGGTCCAAAATTCCATCCCTCTGCATATTTTTTAGGATTTTTTAATAACTTTTCTCCTAATAATAAATATCCACTTAATGGTTCCAAAACATGTTCCCAAGGTCTTATTGCTTTTGGATTTCTTATTTCAATAGGGTTTCCTTTTTCCAAAGCTCTTATACAATCAGGTATTATTCTATCTCTTGCCCAATCTCCACCACCTATTACATTACCTGCTCTTACACTCGCAATAGCCTTACCATGTTTTTCATAATCTTTTGTATTGAAAAACGATCTTCTCCATGAACTTATTGCAATTTCTGCTGCCCCTTTAGATGAAGAATAAGGATCATATCCACCCATAGCTTCATTTTCTCTATATCCCCATATTTGTTCTCTATTTTCATAACATTTATCTGTTGTTATCATTATTCCAACTTTAGTTTCGGGAGTTTTTCTTATGCACTCCATTATATTAATCGTTCCCATTACATTTACTTCATACGTTTCTACAGGAATTTCATATGACAATCTCACTAATGGCTGTGCTGCCAAATGAAATACAATTTGAGGTTTGTATTCATTAAATACTTTCTCCAATTTTTTTTTATCTCTAATATCCCCTCTAATATCTACTATTTTATCAGAAAGCTTAGATAATACAAAATTATCTTTAACTGTATATGGATCAAGCGCATATCCTATAACTTCTGCACCAAGTTCTTTAAGCCAAATAGTAAGCCAAGAACCTTTGAAACCTGTATGACCAGTAACTAATACTCGTTTCTCTTTATATATATTATTAAATAAATTCATTAAAATCCTCCATTAAAATAACATTAATTTCTAATCATTCCAAATTTTCCAAGGAGCTTTATTTTTATCCCACATTTCGTTCAATTCTATATTATCTCTTAACGTATCCATAGGTTTCCAAAAACCTTCATGCTTAAAAGATGTCATTTTCCCATCTTTTGCTATATTTTCAAGAGGTTCTCTCTCAAATATAGTACTATCTCCATTTTTTATGTAATCAAATACTTCTGGTTCACATACAAAATATCCAGCATTTATCCACATTCCATCTCCTGCTGGTTTTTCTGTAAAAGCAGTAACATCATTATTTTCATTAATTTCCAAAGATCCAAATTTGCCTTTTGGTTTATATGCTGTAACAGTTAAAGCTTTTCCTGATTTTTGATGATGTTTTACAAGCTCTTCTATGTTAATATCAGCAACACCATCTCCATACGTTAGCATAAACGGTTCTTTTTTTGTATATTCTTTTATTCTTTTAATTCTACCACCCGTCATTGTATTTTGACCTGTTTCTATCAATGTTACTTTCCAAGGTTCCGCTTTATTATTATGAACTTCTACACTATTACTTTTTACATCAATCGTTACATCACTTGTATGTAACATATAATTTGCAAACCATTCTTTTATTACATAACCTTTGTATCCTAAACAAACAATAAATTCATTATATCCATATTCTGAATAAGTCTTCATTATATGCCATAATATGGGTTTGTCTCCTATTCTTACCATTGGTTTAGGTATGTTTACAGTTTCTTCACTTAATCTAGTCCCAAATCCACCTGCTAAAAGTACTACTTTCATAAAGACCCCCTTTTATTTATTAATTTTAATATATTCTTTTATTTTTAATATCATATAGTCTAACATCTCATCTGTTATACCAGGATAAACACCTATCCAAAAAGTATTTTTCATAATAAAATCTGTGTTTTTTAAGTTCCCAATTTGTTTATATCCAGTATTTGTTTTTCTCATTTCATCAAATGCTGGATGTTTTATTAAATTTCCTGCAAATAAATTTCTAGTTTGAATTTTATTTTTTTCTAAAAACTCTACCAATCCTTTTCTTGTTATATTGTTATTTTCTTTCACAGATATTATAAATCCAAACCAACTTGGATTGGAATTTGCTTCTGCTTCTGGTAATATTAACACATCAGAAACTGATTTTAATCCTTCATTTAATTTCTTCCAATTATATCTCCTTCTATTAACAATATTTTCTAACTTATTTAATTGAGCTACTCCAATTGATGCTTGCATATCTGTAGCTTTCAAATTATACCCAAAATGAGAATATACATATTTATGGTCATATCCTAAAGGTAATTCTCCATATTGTTTACTAAACCTATGATTACAAGTATTATCCACTCCACTTTTACACCAACAATCTCTTCCCCAGTCTCTAAAAGAATTAATTAGTCTATTTAAAAGTGAATTATTTGTATATACAGCTCCACCTTCTCCCATAGTCATATGATGTGGAGGATAAAAGCTTGAAGTTCCTATATCCCCTATTGTTCCAGTTTTTTTCCATTCACCATCTATAAAGTATTCTGAACCAAGAGCATCACAATTATCTTCTATTAACCATAATTTATTTTTATCACAAAATTCTTTCACTTCTTTTAAGTTAAATGGATTTCCTAAGGTATGAGCAACCATTATAGCTTTGGTTTTATTGGATAATGCTTTTTCTAATTCTGTAACATCTATATTGTATGATGGTAACTCTACATCTACAAATACTGGTATTGCTCCATATTGAATTATAGGAGTTACTGTTGTTGGAAAACCTGCTGCTACAGTAATTACTTCATCGCCTTTTTTTATTCTTTTCTCCCCTAGCTTAGGAGAGGTTAATGCCATAAAAGCTAAAAGATTTGCAGATGAACCTGAATTTGTCAAAGAACAATATTTTATATTAAGATATCTTGCAAATTTTTCTTCAAATTCTTCTGCCCAATGCCCAGATGTCAACCAAAATTCTAATGATGAATCCACCAAATTAATTACTTCGTTTTCATCAAAAAAACGTCCTCCATAGTTAATAAAAGTTTCTCCAGGTATAAATTTTCTTTTGTTTTTATGAACTAAATTATAATATTCTTTTGTTTTTTCTAATATTTCTTGTTTTAATTGTTCTTTTTTATTCATTGATTTCTCTCCTTGAATAGATGATTGTCTAAAGTTATCAGAATTTGTTTTCATAGTTAATCTATACACTCTAACTGTTTTTGGTTTTCTTTTTAGTATCATATCTGCTATATGGTCTCTTTTCGTGTTGTATTTGCATCTACTATTGCTTTTATTATTTTGTTTGATATGTTTAAATATTTTTGCTCTTTTACTTTGTTCACCAATTACTATTCTTAATGGGTATAAATTGTCATACAAAGTTTTTCCTTCTCTTAAAAACTCTGGCGAAAACATACTATTTTCTATTTCATATTTCCCTTTTATACTATTTGTATATCCAACTATGTGGTTTTATCATAATTAAAGAACTTTAAAATTTTATTTTTTATAAAATCTTTATCTCCCTCTAAACCAATCATAAATTAACTTCACACCTTTTTCTAACTCTATATTATGTTTCCAACCCAAAGAATTTAATTTAGATACATCAAGTAATTTTTTAGGTGTTCCATCTGGTTTTGTTTTATCATAGATTGTTTCTCCATTGTATTCAATAATTTCTTTTATTAAATTTGATAATTCTTTTATTTTTATATCTTTTCCAGTTCCTATATTTACGAAGTAGTCTAGAGATACTTTTTTCATTTCTTTGGCTTCTATATTTTTCATTAAGTATACACATGCATCAGCCATATCTTCTACATATAAAAATTCTCTATATATTTCTCCACTTCCCCATAAAGTTATTGCTTCTTTTGTTACCCCAACTTTTTTTAATACTTTTAGTATAGAATCTTTATTATCAAAATCTATTTCTTTATCTAGATTAAATCCTATTTTATACTTTTTTATATTTTCTATTATTTTATCATATTTTTCTTCTTCTAATAACTTTCCTAAATAAAATTTTCTAATTAATGCGGGTAAAACATGTGCTGTTTCTAAATTAAAATTATCATTTGGACCATACAAATTTGTTGGCATTACACTTATAAAATTTGTTCCATATTGTTCATTAAAGTATCTACACATTTTTATTGCAGATATTTTTGCTATTGCATAAGGTTCATTTGTTGATTCAAGTTCTCCTGTTAATAATTCTTCTTCTTTCATTGGTTGTTTTGCATATTTTGGATATATACAAGATGATCCAAGATTTAATAGTTTTTTTACACCATACTTATATGATGCTTCAATTACATTTGAAGCTATCATTATATTTTGATATATAAAATCAGCCTTGTATGTATCATTAGCCAATATTCCACCTACTTTAGCTGCTGCTAAAAATACATATTCTGGCTTTTCTTGTTCAAAAAATTCTCTTGTTTCTTGTTGATTTGTTAAATCTAATTCTTTGTGCGTTTTTGTTATTATATTAGTATAACCATCTGATTTTAGTTTTCTAATTATTGCAGATCCAACCAATCCTCTGTGACCAGCAACATATATTTTTGAATTTTTTTCCATTATTTCACCTCAGTATTAAAAACAATATTTTTTAGTCAAAACTTCTTGTACTTTTATCTTCTTTTTTTACTAACTCCATATCTGATTTTACCATTATTTTTATAAGTTCTTTAAAAGAAGTTTTTGTTGGATTCCATCCTAACAAAGTTTTTGCCTTTGTTGGATCACCTAAAAGTTGTTCTACTTCTGTTGGTCTAAAATATTTTGGATCTACTTCAACTAATACTTTTCCTGTTGCTTTATCTATTCCTTTTTCATTTATTCCATTTCCTTGCCAATCAAGTTCTATTCCAACTTCTTTAAAAGCAAGTGTTGTAAATTCTCTTACTGTATGCATTTCTCCTGTTGCTATTACAAAATCTTCTGGTTTGTCGTATTGTAACATCAACCACATACACTCAACATAATCTTTAGCATATCCCCAATCTCTTTTTGCATCCAAGTTTCCTAAATATAATTTTTCTTGTTTTCTTAATTTTATTCTTGAAGCTGCCAATGTTATTTTTCTTGTTACAAATGTTTCGCCTCTTCTTTCGGATTCATGATTGAATAATATTCCGTTTACTGCAAACATATTGTATGCTTCTCTATAATTTTTTATTATCCAATATCCATATAATTTTGCTACAGCATAAGGACTTCTTGGATAAAATGGAGTTGTTTCTTTTTGTGGGATTTCTTGAACTTTTCCAAATAATTCTGATGTTGATGCTTGGTATATTCTTGTTTTTTGCTCAAATCCCAAAAATCTTACTGCTTCTAATAATCTTAATGTTCCTATACCATCTGTATCTGCTGTATACTCTGGAACTTCAAAAGAAACTTGAACATGTGATTGTGCTGCAAGATTATATATTTCATCTGGTTCTATTTCTCTTATTAATCTTATTAAATTTGTTGAATCTGTCATATCTCCATAATGAAGTTTTACCTTTCTCTCTTTATGCATATCTTTTATTAATTCATCTATATATAAATGTTCTATTCTTCCTGTATTAAAGCTTGAACTTCTTCTTATTATTCCATGGACTTCATATCCTTTTTCTAAAAGAAATTCTGCTAAATAGGAACCATCTTGTCCTGTAATACCTGTTATTAATGCTTTTTTCATACAAATACCTCTCTTTACTTAAAATTTAATCCAATTATTTGGTGCTATGCCAATATTTGTATTATTCACAACTCACTTTTTAGGGACTATCTCAATTTTATTTGTTATGATTTCTTAGCTAAGCTCCACACCAATGAATTTTACTCTTATCTATTATAGAATTCTTATATAAAATCATTAACTATAATTCTTGAGAATCAAAACTATATTTGTCTCTAAAAATAAAATTTTCATTTAATTTAAAACTGTTTTTTACCCATTCAAAATAAATTATTGTCAAAATAGTTGATTTCCAAAACCACTTTTATATTTTACAATTTTCACAATATCAATCCCTTTTATATAAATCTCTAGTATAGATTTTTTCAATTACATCATTAAGTTCTTCATGCATTCTATTTGATATTATTACATCAGATAAGTTTTTAAATTCATCTAAATTATTTATAACTCTTGAATTAAAAAATTTAGTTTCTTTTAGAGTTGGTTCATATACTATCACTTCTATTCCTTTTGCTTTTATTCTTTTCATTACTCCTTGAATAGATGATTGTCTAAAGTTATCAGAGTTGGTTTTCATAGTTAATCTATATACTCCAACTATTTTTGGTTTTCTTTTTATTATCATGTTTGCTATATGATCTTTTCTTGTTGTATTTGCATCTACTATTGCTTTTATTATATTATTTGGGACATTTTCATAATTTGCAAGTAATTGTTTTGTATCTTTTGGTAAACAATATCCTCCATATCCAAATGATGGATTGTTATAATGATTTCCAATTCTTGGATCAAGTCCTATTCCTTCTATTATTTGTTTAGTATCTAATCCTCTTATTTCTGCATATGTATCTAATTCATTAAAAAAAGATACTCTCATTGCTAAGTAGGTATTTGCAAATAGTTTTATGGCTTCTGCTTCTGTTTCATTAGTATACAATACTGGTATATCTTTTTTTATTGCTCCCTCAATTAATAGATTTGCAAATGTTTTTGCTCTTTCGCTTTGTTCACCAATTACTATTCTTGATGGATATAAGTTGTCATACAAAGCTTTTCCTTCTCTTAAAAATTCTGGTGAAAATATAATATTTTCTATTTCATACTTTCCTTTTATACTATTTGTATATCCAACTGGAATAGTTGATTTTATTATCATTAAAGCATTTGGATTTATCTCTAAAACATCTTCTATTACTTTTTCTACTGTTGATGTATCAAAATAATTTTTTTCTTCATCATAATTAGTTGGTGTTGCTATTATTACTATTTCAGCATTTTTATATGCTTCATTTTTATCTAAAGTTGCTTTTAAGTTTAATTTTTTTGTTTTTAGATATTCTTCTATTTCTTTATCCTTAATTGGAGAAATTTTATTATTAATCATTTCTACTTTTTCTTTAATTATATCTAATGCTGTTACTTCATTATGTTGTGCAAGTAATATAGCTAATGATAATCCCACATATCCTGTTCCTGCTATTGTTATTTTCATGTTATGAAAGCTCCTTATTTTTTTAATAATTTTAAAAATGATTTTATCACTCCCAAAAAAAAACCTAAGTGGTTCATAAAGTATGAATAAAGCGCATAAGGCAACAAAAATATTTCTATTATATTATCTATTTCAATTAAATATGATATTGAACAAATAAAAAAATAAAATAACAAAACATATATATAAATTTTTAAATTAATAAAAAATAAAATTAAACCTATAATTCCAGCTAATAAAGGAAAATAATGTCTAAATAATATTCCCTCTTTTCTATTAAAAAGCCATATTCCCTGTTTAAATTGCCTTTTATAAAGCTCAATAGCGTTTGTAGATTTAAGTTTATAATAAATTTTCATATTTTTTAAAATTTTAATTTTACCATTAAAAATTTTTTTTAATCTATAAAATAAATCTATATCTTGCCCTCTTATTAATTTTTCATTATAACCATTTACTTTAATTAATTGTTCTTTTCTAAATATTCCATAAGGAACTGTATCAACTATTTTGTTTTTTGCTTTATTTAATTTATTCATTCTATATTTTGAAAAACCAGATCCTAAGTATGAATTAAAAATTTTTGAAATTACCTTACTTCTCTTAGTTTCAAAAACAGGTGTTGTATACCAATATCCCCCAACTGATATTAAAGAATCATTATTTATCATTTCAATAATTCCTTCATATATATATTCTTTATTATATGTGGCATGTGCATCTAGTCTTACTATATATGAACCTTTAGCTCTTTTTATTCCAATATTCATAGAAATCGGTGTTAATTTTTTTGGATTATTTAATAATAAAATATCATATTTTCTTTTTTGTTTTTCTGTGTTTATGATTTTTACTGTATTATCACTAGAATTTCCATCAACTAAAATTAATTCAATTTTTTCTTTAGGATAGGTTTGATCATCTATTGACTTCAATAATTTTTTTATGTGTTTTTCCTCGTTTAACAAAGGTATTATAATACTAATCATTGGTAATTCATATTTCTTCACTATCTAGAACCTCTCATTCCCAACATCGTTTCTGCTGTTTTTAGCATTATTTGTAAGTCCATTATCGATGTTCTGTTTTTTATGTAATATAAATCATATTCTGTCTTTTTTTTGTAATCTTCTAAAGTTGTTGTATGCTTATAGTTTATTTGTGCCCAGCCTGTTATTCCAGGGTTTAATAAAAGTCTTTTTGGATAAAATAGTATTTTTCCCTTCATTTGATTGTGAAACTCTTGCATTTCTGGTCTTGAACCAACTATAGACATATTTCCAATTAAAACATTAAAAAACTGTAGCGTTTCATCTATTCTTAATTTTCTTGTTATTTTCCCTATTTTTAATACTCTTTGTTCTATTCCAGCATTTGGATTTTCTTTGTTTATTGGTTGATTTTTTAATGATCTAAACTTGTGCATTTTGAATAATTGTTCGTTTTTTCCAACTCTTTTTTGAGAAAAAACAATTGGCTTTCCGTCTTCAAATAGTGTAAAAAAAGAAATTATAAGCATAAACGGTGAAAAAACAGCAAATAAAACAGAGGATATTATAATGTCTCCAATCCGTTTTGCTGGCGATTCTTTAACATTTTGAAAGATAACTTCATAATATTCTTTAAACTTTTCTGCTACTTCAAGTGGTATTCTTTTTAAATAGTTTTCTGCTATGTTTGGAAGGTACTCTATTGGTATATTTCTTTTTTTGTATTCTTGAAGTTGCGGTTTTACTAAGTCTTCTAATTTTGGATCGGTTATTATTATTGCGTTGAAGTTGTTTTTTGCTGTTTCTTTTTCTTTTTTTAAGTTGAAAAAGTATAATGGATTTTTTTCTTCATAATTTTCTGTCATTAACTTTTCAAGTCTTACTGGTGAAGGGTTTATATATTCTACAAATTGTAGTTTGTTCATTGATTTTTTTGTTATTTCGTCTAATATTTTTCCTATTTCATTTTTTCTTCCTATTACAAGATATCTTTTTACTGGAAAGTGTTTTGAATATAAAATGTATTCTATTTTGTGAAGAACAGGTATTGTTATCATAACAAATAATAGGTTATATAAGAATATATATCTGTTTATATATTTTTCAATAAATACATAAACGAGCAATATTATTATATAACCTATTATTGTTCCAACTGTTGTTCTTATTAAATTTTCATTTATTGATTTCATGTTTTCACTGTCATATGTTCTAAATGCATATAGCCCTATGAATAATGCTGCTGTTATTATTAATGATAACCAAATTGGCAAAGCCATTGCATATATATTGAATAAAAGTATGATAAGCATGTCTAGTAACTTTATAGCTTTTCTCATAATGTCCCCCATTCTATTTTCACAATCATTATATATTTTATCATATAAAAGACTTTCAATCAACCATTGATTATTTTAGCATATAAACTTGTGAAAATCAACCTTGTTAATTTTTTTTACCAAAAATTATTTTATTATTAATATATCGTGCGATTGATTTATTAAGCTGTTGAAAAAAATAATAAACGTACTATTATTATAATACATTTTTTATTAATTTTTATAATCTTAGATAAAAGGGTAATTTTAAATGTTTAATTGACTATGTTATTATTTAATTGTCATTATTTGTATATTAATATAAAAATCCTCCACAAAGTGGAGGATTTAACTTACTCTCTGTTATAAACTTCTGATGTTTCTTCATAAAAATAAACTTTATCCCAATTTCGTATATAAAATGGGCTTTCTTTTCCAACATAGGGTAGTTTTGTTTTTTGTTTTCCTATGTCATTCATAACCTTTAGGTCTATATATCTGCTTGAATATCCTTTGAATTGTCCTTTCATTTTAAATGTTTTAATTGCAAGGTTGAATAAATAACATAATGATTGATATGTTCCATCAAAATCTGTTGAACAGTTTTCACAGAGTTTTTTTGTTTTGTTTTTTAGCATTCCTATGTACTTGTTAAATAATGTTTCTTTTGCCTTTTCCTTCAATCTTTTTGGTGTTTTTTCATTTTGAATCATTTGAACCAATTGTTCATCTGTGAATCTTTTTTGATTCAGCATAAAATCTCCCCCTTTTGATTTTGTTTTTTTAACAATACCTATAGGCTAAACTGTAAAATTAGTATATGTGAAAAAAAATACTATTAAACTTATTTTTATCTATATATACATAAGTATACCATAAATTTGTTTTTTTAAGCAAAAAGTGCGGGGCATTTTTTGCCCCGCAATGTTAATTTTTTAATAACCCTGCTATGCCGTCTATCATTGCTGATATTGCTGCATCTAATAATGGATTATACAAATTATTTACTTTTAAAACTTCTTTTGTTGCATTCATTACTATTTCCTTTTTTATTTCACCATTTCCTGGATGTTCTATCATCTTAACCAAGGTTGGTATTATTCCTGTTAATATGTCCATTAGTTTTCTATTAAGTTGAATACTTCTGTTTTATTGGTATCGGTTATTAAAGCTTCATCTTTTGCTGCTGTTGTTGGAACAAGAACTCCAATCATTTTATCCATTGATGCTTGTATTTCTTCTTGAGTTTTTGTATCATCAAAGTCAGATATGTTTACTGTGTAATTTTTCTTTGCATTCACATCATAAAATTTCATTGTAAGTTTTTTCATTAAAATCTCCTCCTTAGTTTAATTATTTTTTATTATTTTTGTTAATCTTTAAATTATTTCATAATCCTCTCTGTATGCATAAAAAGCATTTTTGTTTGAGGAAAGATTTACTACTTCATCTAAGGCTTGTTTTATTAATGTGTCATCATCTGTGTAGAGATTGTAAGTTTTTGTTGTTCTTTTTTCCTTTCCGTTTATTGTTTCTGTGTATGCTACTTTTCCACTTTTTTTCAATAGATTTTTTGCCATGATTTTCATCTCCTCTTTTTAGTTTTTTGGACGTCCACTTATAATATCCATTTTTATTATTGAATTTGTGTAAATTTTTATTTACAACTTAAAGGTGAGGATTTGATTACACCTTTCAAGTCTTTAAAACGTTTTATTTTTTATGTTTAAACTTTGTTGTTTGTGTTTTATTTTTTTATTTTTTATGGTAAAATAAAAAAGTTAATATGAAAAATAATAACTATAAATAATCATAAGAGTAATTAATAAAAAAATTCAATACAAAAAATAAAGATAAATTAGGAGGATTTTTATGGAAGAACAAGAAATGGAGTTGAGTCTTTCAGACATTTTAAGAATTTTTAAAAGAAGAAGTAAGTTTTTTTGGATAATTTTAATTTCTACTTTTGTTTTAACTTTAATTTATTTGTTTGCTTTTGCAAAGCCTGTTTATGAGGTTAAACAAACTATTGAGTATAAGGGAAGTAGCGGTTCTTCTTTTTCACTTGGTAGTTTGAGTGGTTTAGCTTCTTTAGCGGGTATTTCAACAGGTGGAAACTCTTCTCTTTCAACAGAAATAGAAAAGATGAAGTCCGATGAAGTTTTAAAAGAAGTAATAAAAGATTTAAATATGGTTGAAAAGGCAAATGAAAATAAAGGATTTTTAACAAAACTTAGAGGAATTACTTATACTGAAAGAGATTTTATAGATAAATTAAAAGAAGATATAAGCATTAATAATGTTAAAGATACAAGCCTTTTGAATATTTCTTATAAAAATAGTGATCCAACCTTTGCTGCTTCTGTTGTTTCTTTGCTTTATAAACATTATATGAAGTATTCAGAAGATAATTATTATAAAAATAATGCAGAATACATGAGTGGAATAAATAAATTATTTAATGATACAGAAACTCAATTTGATTTAATAAATAAAGAAATAATGGATTATCAGATAAAAAATAAGATAACAAGTAGTCAAGTTCAAAATGATCCAATGATTAGTTATTATGCAACAACTTATATGAACTTATTAAAGCTTGATTCTCAAAAGTCTCAATTAGAAATGAAGTTAAAGGCTATTGAATCAAATTTATTGAAGTTGAATCCAGATATGAAAGAATATTTGGCTGTTAACTCTGTTTCGGCATTGAATAATTTAAAGGTTTCTTTAGAAAAAAATAAGATGACCTTAGAAACTTTAAAGCTAACTCAGCCAAACTCTCCAAAAATTGATGAATTAAATGCTGTTATATCTGTTCAAGAAAACGATTTTAAAACTTCTTTAAATAAGGTTCTTTCAAACAACTTAAACTTTCTTGCAGCAACGGATAAAAACACTTTTAATGATTATATAAGTACAAAGACTCAACTTGAAATGTTTGATGTTTTAAAAAATGTAAATAAAAAAATTTTAAGCATGATTGATGCTGAAATTTCTAAAAAGTCTCCTATTTTGTATAAATATTATGAATTGAAAAAGAATCAAAAGATACTTGAAACAAAGTATAACTCTCTTTTGAACCTTGTTGAATCTGAAAAAATGAAAAAGAGTTTGTATCAGCAAAAGTTTGATGTTGTTTCTCCTGTTTATGTTCCTTTAAAGCCTGTTGCACCAAATAAAAAGTTAACTCTTGCCATTGGTATTGTTTTGGGAATTTTCTTGGGTATTCTTGGAGTATTTTTAAAAGAATCTTCGGATAAAACAATTAAAGATATAAACGAATTTGAAGCTTTGTTTGGTGTTCCTGAAATTAAAATGAGTAAAAAAGAAGTTAATAAACTTGCAAATTATATTTATCAGCATGGTGGAAATAATATTGGTATTATTTCTTTGTCTAGTGATCCTGAAATTCATAAGATTGGTAGATTTGTTTATAATAAGTTGTATGAAGTAAATAATGATTATGATTTTTATGATACTCATACAATTTCAGATAAGATAAAAGTTTTTGATGAGGTTAAGGGAAAAGATAAAAATATTTTGAGCTTTATAGATTTTGAATCTGAAGATTATATTTTGTATAAAAATATTTTAGATGTTAATATAATTTTAGTAAAAGAAAAAGAAACAAATATAGATCATGTTGTTGAAGCTAAAAAGTCTATTAAAAATATGGTTTACGTATATATTAAATAAAACAAGAGCTTTGCTCTTGTTTTATTTAATTATTGAAAGGGTGATTTTATGGAGAGTGTTGATTTAAATAGTATAAAAAATGAATTAATTGAAGCTATTAAGAATGCAAATGTTCTTATAAACTCAAAGGTTAAAGAAAAGGTGGATAATTATTCAGGTTTGTTTTGCAATACTTTAAAAGAAAACTACTCTGTTTCAAAGGATACTGGTATGCCTTTGTGTCAAGATACTGGAATGGTTGAATTTTTTGTTTTTGTTGGTAAAGATCTTTGTTTTAATGAGAATATAAATGATTTTTTAAATAATTGTGTTGAAGAGGTTTATACTAAAAATCCTTTTAGATATTCAACTGTTAATGATCCTTTGTTTGAAAGAAAAAACTTAAATAATAATACTCCAGCAATTGTTCATTTGTTTCAAACTAATGATAGTACTTTAAAAATAAAGTTTTTAATAAAGGGTGGAGGAAGCGAAAATAATACTGCTCTTTTTATGTTGAAGCCTTCTAGTACAAAAGAAGATGTTGTGGAGATAGTTAAATCTTTTATTAAAGAAAATGGTGCAAAGAGTTGTCCTCCACTTCATGTTGGTATTGGTGTTGGTGGAAGTTCAGATAAGGCTATTATTTTGTCTAAAATGGCTCTTTTAAAAGATTTTAATGAAAGAAATTCTAATGAACTTTATGCAAATCTTGAAAATAAATTAATAAAGGAATTAAATGAATTAAAGATAGGCTTTCAAGGTCTTGGAAAAGGTAGTTCTGTTCATTCTGTTCATATAAATTACTTTCCAACTCATATAGCAACGTTGCCGCTTGCTATTTCTGTTGATTGTTATCTTTGCAGAAAGGGGGAAGTTTGTTTTGAATATTGAGTCTTTAAAGATTTGGGATGAAATAAGTTATAGTGGTGAATTAATTGTAATGCGTGATGCTGCTCACAAACGTTTAAAAGAGTTAATGGATGATAATAAAAAACTTCCTGTTGATTTAAATAAAAAAATAATATTTTATGCGGGTCCTGCAAAGAGTTTAGATGGGTTCCCTGTTGGTTCTATTGGGCCAACAACGAGTAATAGAATGGATCCTTTTCTTGATATGGTGTTTTCTCTTGGAGTTCTTGGTACTATTGGTAAGGGAAAGAGAAGTTCTGTTGCAATAAGTATGTGTAAAAAATATAAAAGGGTATACTTTGTAACTCCAAGTGGTTCTGCTGCAGTAATGGCAAAAAAGGTTATTAAAAGAAAGGTTTTAGCTTTTAATGATTTGGGTACAGAGGCTATACAGCTTTTAGAGGTGGTTGATTTTCCACTTCTTGTTGCAATAGATAGTAATGGTAATAGTATCTTTAAATGAGGATGTGAAAATATGGATATTAAGGAACTTTCTTTAAAAAAACATGAAGAATGGAAAGGTAAGTTAGAGGTAGTTTCAAAGTCAAAGGTTAACAATTCTCATGATTTGGCAATTGCATATACTCCGGGTGTTGCAGAGCCTTGTAAAAAGATTTATCAAAACAATGATGATGTTTATAAGTATACAATGAAGGGAAATACAGTTGCTGTAATAACTGATGGAACAGCTGTTCTTGGTCTTGGAGATATTGGTCCAAAGGCTGCTCTTCCAGTTATGGAAGGTAAGTGTGTTTTATTTAAGGAGTTTGCTGGGATTAATGCTATTCCAATTTGTTTGGATACAAAAGATGTAGATGAAATAATTAAAACAATTAAGTTGATTTCTCCTGGTTTTGGTGGAATTAATCTTGAGGATATTTCTGCTCCTCGTTGTTTTGAAATAGAGGAAAGATTAAAAAAAGAGTTGAATATTCCTGTTTTTCATGATGATCAACATGGAACTGCTATTATAGTTCTTGCTGGTATAATCAATGCTTTAAAGGTTGTTAATAAAAATACAGATGTAAGAGTGGTTGTTAATGGTGCTGGTGCTGCTGGAACTGCTATTACAAAACTGCTTTTAAAGTATGGTTTTAAAAATATAATGGTTTGTGATAAACAAGGTATTTTAACGCCTAAAACGGCTGTTAATGATCATCAAAAAGAATTGGCTTTAATGACAAACACAAAAGAATTGAGTGGTAGTTTAAAGGATGCAATAAAAAAATCAGATATATTTATTGGAGTTTCTGCTCCAAATATAGTTACTGAAGATATGGTTAAATCAATGAATAAAGATGCTATTATCTTTGCTATGGCAAATCCAACACCAGAAATAATGCCTGATTTGGCTAAAAAGGCTGGAGCTAAAGTTATTGGAACTGGACGTTCTGATTTTCCAAATCAAGTTAATAATGTTCTTGCTTTTCCTGGAATTTTTAAAGGAGCTTTAAAAATACGGTCTCAAATAAGTGATGATATGAAGGTTGCTGCTGCAGAGGCTATTGCTTCTATGGTTGATGATTTGAATGAAGATAATATATTGCCTAAAGCTTTTGATGAAGGTATTTCTGATAAAGTTGCAGAGGCTATTGTAGCTATAAATAAAAAATAAAGGCTTTCGCCTTTATTTTTTATTTAAGTTAAAATGTTAATCCTACACCAAGTGCGTATCCTAATTGATCAAAGTGTCTGAATTTATCATTAGTTACAAAGTATGCTTCTCCGATTATATTAATTGCACCTAAGTTTAATTCAGCTCCACCTTTTAATACAAATGGGTTTAATGAATGGTATAATCCGCCAGATGGTGTTGTTTCTGTTGTGCTTGGGTCTTGAAGATTGAATAGTAAGATTGGTGAAACTCCACCATAAACATCTATTATTCCAAGTTTTAATACACCTAGTACAAATGCATTAAATTCTAAAAAATCTGGATGGCGAGGGTCATTAGGCATATAACCTTCAATAGATAATCCTATAAACGAGTCTAAGTTAGAAATTCTAAATCCATTTGCTCCTTTTGGTGTTCCATCAGGATAGGTGTCGCCATTAGGCATAAATCTAAATGCTCCTGATAGTTGTACAGAAAAAGCAAAAACTGAAATAACAACGATCATCAATACCAATAATTTTTTCATAAACATCACTCCTTACCCATATTAAGGATTTTTAATAATAAACTATATACTTCATTAATATTTTACTACAATTTTAAAACAAATGCAAATTAGATTTTTTGTTGAAGATACTATATAATAATGAAGGTGAAAAAAATTTATTGAAAAAATTTATTTTTGGAGGGTTAGTATGAGAAAGTTTTTAAGTATTTTAATTATTTTAACATTGCCTATTCTTGTCTTTTTATCTGATTATAACTTAAATTTGTCAAATGGAGATTATCTATGGATAAATGGTCTTACTGATAATATTATCGGCCATATTCCAGGTATGTATGAACAAAATAATGAACTTTTTTTTAGAGCAGATAATAGTGTCTCTGAATATTCTTTTGATATTGGATTGAATAAATGGAAAATAGGTATTTCAAAAAACACAAATGATTCAACAGTTTTATTTTATGATATTTCAACACAAGATAGAAATAATAAAAACTTATCTTATTTTTTGAATCTTATAAATGGTGCTAAGAAATTTATTTATCTTTCTGTTTATGATTTAGATAATGTTGATATTGTAAATGCTTTAATTTCTGCAAAAAATAGAGGGGTTGATGTAAGAGTTGTAATTGAATCTGGAAATAGAAATACAAAAACTGATTTTAAATTACCAAATAATAATATACCTATTATTTATGATATGAATAGTGCATATATGCATAATAAGTTTGGTGTTATAGATGGTTATTGTGTTGTTACTGGTAGTACAAACTTAACTGAAACTGGTATAAATTCTAATTCTAATAATATGTTTATTGTGTTTAATAATGAACTTGCACAAGATTATATGGAGGAATTTAATGAACAATTTAATAAAAAGATGTTTGGAAAGTATGATGATAATATAAAGAGTTTTGTTAAAGTAAAGACTAATTCTGGTTTAATAGAACCATTTTTTATGCCCGAAGATGATTTAAAGGATAGATTAGTTCAATTGATAAATAGTGCTCAACAGAGTATAGATATTATGATGTTTACTTTTACTGATAAAGAAATTGCAAATGCTCTTTTAGATGCAAAAAATAGAGGTTTAAAGATAAGAATCATTATGGAAACATTTCAAGCTAAGAGTTCGTGGTCTGTTTACTCTTTTATTAAAAGTTTAAATCCAGTTTTAGATAAAAATCCAAGAACTTTTCATCATAAAGTTATGATAATAGATAATTCTATAACCGTTACTGGTTCTTATAATTTTACGAATTCTGCTCAATTTAAAAATGATGAGAATGCTTTAATTATTCATAGTCAAGATGTTTCTCATTCTTTTACAAAGGAATTTAATAGATTTTGGACTTTGTATACAAAAAAATAAACTGCGCTAAGCGCAGTTTATTTTATAACGATTTCTTTTGAGTTATTTTGTTTTTCTTTTTTTGGTATGTTTAATTTTAAAATTCCATTTTCAAAGTTTGCATCTATTTTTTCTACATCTACATTTTCAGGTAGTTTAAAGCTTCTTTCAAAGGTTCCAAATACTCTTTCTCTTCTGAAATAATTTTTTCCTTTTTCTTCTTTTTCTTCTTTTTTATCACATCTTATGCTCAATACGTTGTCTTCTAAGTTTATTTTTATGTCTTTTTTTGTTACTCCAGGAAGTTCTGCTTCAATGTTTAAACTTTTTTCATCTTCATATATGTCTATTTTCATGTCTCTTGTTGGAGCTGCATTTAATAGATTGTCAAATTCTTCAAATAATTCAAATGGTTTTTTGAAAAAATCGTCGTTATAAACTTTTAATAAACTCATACATAACACCTCCATCTTTTTGTTTTTATCGTTTTATTTTTGTGTTTCTTTCATTTACACCTATATGATAGCACATTAGCACTCTATATGTCAAGTTGCTAATACGAATTATAAAATTTATTATAATTATTTTTAATAAATAATTATAGTTATAATAAATTTATTTGATACTATTTTGTTTATTACTTGTTACTTATAATTGCTAATTATTTTTATTTTTAATTTAATGATATAATTAAAAAAAGTATTTATAAAAAATATAATAGTTATTTTTATGGGAGGGATTTTATGAAAAAAAGAGATTATTCAATTGGTGAGGAAATTTTTAATAGTATAACTCATGGAGTTGGTGCTTTATTGAGTTTAATAGCTTTAATATTATTGCTTGTAAGTTCCTTTCTTAAAGGAAACACCTTGCATGCGGCTAGCGCTTTGGTTTATAGTTTAACTCTTTTTACTCTGTATTTGTTTTCAACGCTTTATCATGCTATACCAAATAAAAAGGCTAAGTCTGTTTTTAAAATCTTTGATCATTCTTCAATTTTTTTGTTAATCGCTGGTACTTATACTCCTTTTACTTTAATAACTATTGGTGGAGATCTTGGTTGGAGGGTGTTTGCTATTATATGGAGTATTGCCATTTTTGGAATATTAAAAGAGATTTTTATAAAAAAGAAAATGGTTGTTCTTTCAACATTAATTTATCTTTCTATGGGGTGGATGGTTGTTTTTGTTTTAAAACCTGTTGTAAGTAATTTACCTTTTTGGGGATTGATATGGCTAATAATTGGTGGGCTTTTTTATACAGCTGGTACTGCTTTTTATATAGTTAAAAAAATACCTTATTTCCATTCTGTTTGGCATCTTTTTGTTTTAGCTGGAAGTGTTTCTCATTTTATTTGTATTTATTTTTATGTTGTTTAATGAATAAAAAATGAAGTTGTTAAGTTCTATTTTAAAATAATTAATTTTTATATGTTAGACTTTTAATAATTCAAAATAAAAGGAGTTAAAAAAATGTCTGATAAAGTATTAGCTGTTGTAAATGGTAAAGAAATAACAGAAAGAGCTGTAAATGATTTAATTGCAAAGCTTGGTCCTCAAAGATCTGCACCTTTCATGACACCAGAAGGTAAAAAACAATTATTAGATGAGCTTATAAATCAAGAATTAATTTATTTAGATGCAATTGATCAAAAATTAGATGAAGAAGAAGATTTTAAAATAAACTTAGATGTTGTAAAAAAAGATATTTTAAAACAATATGCAATTGGTAAACTTTTAAATCCTATAACTGTTTCTGATGATGAAGTTAAGAAGTATTATGAAGAAAATAAAGCTGCTTTTGTAAAGCCTGAAAGCGTTAAGGCAAGTCATATTTTAATTGATTCTGAAGAAAAAGCAAATGAAATTTTAGAGGAATTAAAAAATGGTACTGATTTTGCAGATGCAGCTAAAAAATATTCAAGTTGTCCTTCAAAGGCTCAAGGTGGAGATCTTGGCTACTTTGGAAGAGGTCAAATGGTTCCAGAATTTGATTCAGCTGTTTTTAATATGGAATTAAATGAAATAAGTAATCCTGTTAAAACTCAATTTGGTTATCATATAATAAAGGTAACAGATAAAAAGGATAAAGAAATGAGTTCTTTTGAAGAGGTTAAAGAAGGTATTACAAAACAAATGTTGAATATGAAACAAAGTGAAGTTTACTTGAAAAAATCTCAAGAGTTAAAATCAAAATATACTGTTGAAATAAAATAAGAACGCCTTATGGCGTTCTTTTTAATAGGAAACATGAGGTGAATTTAATGGAGTTGAATTTAACTGAAGGTAGTATATTAAAAAAATTAACAAAATTAGCACTTCCAATAATGGCTACGTCGTTTTTTCAAATGGCTTATAATATGACAGATATGATGTGGCTTGGAAGGGTTGGTAGTTCTGTTGTTGCTGCTGTTGGTGTTGCTGGTTTTTTTATTTGGTTTGCAAATGCAATAGTTATGATGACTAAAGTTGGTGCAGAGGTAACTGTTTCTCAATCAATAGGTGCAAAAAATAAGAAAAAGGCATTTGAATATATTATTTCTTCTTTATTTTTGGCTTTTGTTTTGGGAGTTTTTTATTCTGTTTTTTTGTATTTTTTTGCAAATGATTTAATTTCAATTTTTCAATTTGAAGATAAGAGTATTTTTTCTATGTCTGTAAATTATCTTAGAATAATTTCTTTTGGAATTTTATTTACATTTTTAAATCCAACTTTTTCTGGTGTTTATAATGGTCTTGGTAATAGTAAAATTCCTTTTTTAGTAAATGGCATTGGATTAATTGTGAATATGATTTTAGATCCAATTTTAATTTTAAACTTTAATTTTAGAGAAACTGGTGCTGCTATTGCTACTGTTTTTTCTCAATTAATTGTTTTAATAGTATTTTTAATTGATTTTAAAAAGTTTAAAGAGAGTTTGGTCTTTAAATTTAACCTTAGTAATTTTAAAAAAATTATTAAAATAGGGTTTCCAATAACTTTAAATAGTTCTTTGTTTGCAACTTTTTCTATGATAATTTCTACTATGATTTCAAAGTATGGTGCTTTACCTGTTGCTGTTCAAAGTGTTGGAGCTAAGATTGAATCTGTTTCTTGGATGACTGCTTCAGGTTTTTCAACAGCTCTTGGCACGTTTACGGGTCAAAATTATGGTGCTGGAAAAATAAATAGAATAAAAAAGGGTTATTTGTCTACTATAACTTTGAGTTTTATTGTTGGTTTATCTGCAACCTTTGCTTTTATGTTTTTTGGAAAACAAATTTTTTCTTTTTTTATTCCAGAGCAAAGTGCTATAGATCTTGGTTTTAAATATTTAAAAATATTGGCAATTTCTCAAGTTTTTATGACTTTAGAGATTTCTACTCAAGGAGCTTTTAATGGCTTTGGTAAAACTATTCCTCCAACTGTTGTTAGTATACTTTTTACTGGTTTAAGAATTCCTTTTGGTGTTCTTTTGGCTGAGTATATAACAAAAGATGTTACTGGTTTTTGGTGGAGTATTAGCATTAGTAGCATTTTAAAGGGCGTAGTTTTAACTACTTGGTTTGTTTTATTTTTTTCTTCTAAGTATAATAAAAATATATTTAATTCTGAAAAAATTTAGGTTTACAGTTTAGTTCCTACAATTGAATACATTGTTTTTAAGTGATATAATATATTGTGGGGGTGTAAGAATGAATGAAGAAAATATGGGTGATGTTAAGATAAATAAAATAGCAAAGCCATCTTCTGTTTATTTTGAAATGTTTTTAGGGACCTTAAATATATTAGTTTCTACAATAGTTTTATTGTTCAGTGGTATTGTTCAAATTTTTAGAGAAGAATTAACTCAATTAATTGGAACTCAATTTACTTTAGATTTTAAAAATTTAATAATAATAAACATACCTATTTTAGTTTTTGGTATTCTTTTACATATTTACTCTCTTGAAAGAGTTGCAAATAAAAAATATAAGTTGTATGGTTTTTTTATTTTTTTGCTTGGTTTTGTAATGACTGGTTTAATCACCTTTTTAATAGTTAAATATTCATTAAATTGGTTCGGAGTTAGTTTGTTTGGTAAAACTTCAATAGGTTTAAATAAATTATTTTATTTTCCATCTATAGCTTATATTGCATATTCTTTAATAATAATATATTATTCAATAGGTTTAATGCGTAGATAAAAAGCCAAACTTAGTTTGGCTTTTTATTTATCAATTATTTTTAAAGTAACCCTAAAGCACTTTTTGCAAGTTTATCAGCTTCTTCATTATATTTGTTTCCTGTATGTGCTTGTACTTTTATGAATTTTATATTTACTTTATCTTTTATTTGGTCATAATATTTTTTGTATAGTTTTGTGCCTGTTTTATTTGCTTTCCATTCATCAGTACACCATTTTTCTATTCCTTCATAATCATAGTATATTTCTAAGTTTTTTACATGATTCTTTACTGCATATTGCATTATTAATTGTGATGCCATTATTTCTCCTGCAACATTTCTCATTTTTGAAAATTTTGGATCTTTATCTTTGTATTTAAAGGTTTTTTTTGTGTTATTATAAAACATTACTATTCCCGCTGAGTATTCTTTTGTTTTTGAATTAAAACTTCCGTCTATGTATGCTATTATTGTATTTTTAATATCAACATTTTTAGTTTTTTTATTTAAAGAAGAATTTTGTAAATATTTTTCTGCTTCTTCTTTATTTGTAAAACTTTTATATATTGCTCCTGAATAGCCTTTTGTTTGTTCTTCACATTCTTTCCAACTACTAAATAATCCAGTTTTTCTACCTTTTTTTACGGCATATATTTTTTTATTCATGAATTTAATGTTTCTTTAGTAAAGTAGGCTATTCCTATTGATCCAGGTCCAACATGTGTTCCTATTACTGGACCTATTGGAACTATTTTAATTATTTTTCCAGTCGTTTCTTTTAATAAGTCTGCTAATTTCAATGCTTCTTCTTCACAGTTAATATGATGTACAACTGCGTCTCCAAATCCATATTTTTCAATGTCTTTTGCAAAAATATCTATCATCTTTTCAATTGCTTTTTTTCTAGTTCTGATTTTTTCTAAAACGGCTGTTTTTCCATTTATTACTGTCAATATTGGTTTTATTTTTAGCACAGATCCTATAATTGCTTGTGCAGTTCCTACTCTTCCTCCTTTTTTCAAATACTTGAAATCGTCTGGTATGAATATAAATTTGCTTCTTTTTATATTTTTATTTATTTCTGATACTATTTCTTCAATATTTTTTCCTTCTTTTGCAAGTTTTGCACCAGTTATTGCTGCAAATCCAAGTTGCATTGAGTTTGATGTTGAATCTACTATTTCTATCTTTGCTTCTGGGTAGTTTTCAAGTATCATATTTTTTACCATTAATGCTGTTGAATATGTTCCACTCATTTTAGATGATAAAAAAACTCCAACTATTTCATGGCCTGCTATTACTATTTCTTCAAAAGCTGTGTAAAAATCTTTTATAGAAGGTTGCGAAGATTTTGGTAACTCATCATATTCTTCCATTTTTTTATAAAATGTTTCATTTTTCAATTCAATTTCTTTGTATTCTTCTGTATCAAAAGAAATATTTAATGATAATATTGAAATATCTAATTCTTTTTTTATGTTTTCGGGAATATACGATGTACTATCTGTTATTATCTTTACCGACATTTTTTTTAATCACCTCGTTTTAATTATTAAAATATATTATTTTTCTCATTTTACATTATACAACATTTTGCTTTTTTTATCAATTTTTTATTTAATAATAAAGAAATATAAATATTTTATAATTAATTTGAAGCAATAAAAATAAAATATTCAATGTAATTTTAGGTACATAAATAAAATAAGTATGCAAAGCTAATTAATTTGTAATATTAATGTTTTTTTTGAAAACAAAAATTAATAAATGTGATATAATGGTAAATAAAAAAATATTTTTATTTATTTTTTTATTAAATTATATTAATTATTATAACTGAGTAATAGAATTTAAGTTTCAATATATTTCAAAGGGGGAGTTATATGAAAAAAGTTTTAAAAGTATCACTTTGGATTTTATCTATACTTGTTGTTGCGGTTATTGCGTTTTTTGGTTTTTATACAGCTGTGGATTTCAAACCAAATAAAGTAATAAAATTAAATGTTACTTCAAATGGAAAATCCATTGATAAAAATGAACTTACTTTAATGACTTGGAACTTGGGTTATATGGGTATGGGTAAAGAAATTGATTTTTTTATGGATGGTGGAACTCAATCTAATCCTAAAAAAGAAAATGTAGAAAGAAATTTGAAAGGAATACTCAATTTTATATCTACTCACAATGCTGATTTTTATTTATTACAAGAAGTAGATAAAAATTCAAAACGTTCTTATCATATAGACGAATCAAAAGAAATAGCAAAAGCTTTAAATAATTATGCATATTCTTTTGCTGTTAATTATAAAAACCCTTATGTTCCAGTGCCTTTATCAGATCCAATGGGAAAAGTTCTTTCTGGATTATTTACTTTGGGTAAGTATACACCATCTTCTGCTACACGTTATGCCCTTCCTGGTGAATATGGATGGCCTATAAAATTGGTTCAACTTGATAGATGTATACAGGAATGGAGATTTCCTTATAAAGATAAAGAGTTAGTAATAATTAATACTCATAACTCTGCTTTTGATGATGGAAGTTTGAGAAAAACTCAAATGGGATTCTTAAAAGATAAATTATTGAGTGAGTATAAAAAAGGGAATTATGTAATCATAGGTGGAGATTGGAATATGGTTCCACCAGGAGTACCTTTAAATAACTTTAAAAGCGAACAAAAAATTCCTTCTTGGATTATTGAAATATCAAAAGATTGGCCAGACAAAGGCTGGAAATGGAATTATGATATAAAAACACCTTCAATACGAAATGATGATATACCTTATACTCCTGGAAAAAATTATACTACAATAATTGATAGTTTTTTAACTTCACCCAATATAGTAGTTGAGAGTATAAATGGTTATAATTTGAACTTTGTATATACTGATCATAATCCAGTTATGATAAAAGTTAAATTAAATTAACTAAAAATATCTTTACAAAAATTAATTATCATGTTATAATTAATACAGTTCCCGGCAAAGCCGGGATTTTTTTTATTAAATAATTTCCAATTAATAAAAATGGAGGTATTTTTATGGAATTGAAAAAAAGAAACTTTGTTTTTTTATCTTTATTATTATTTTCTATATTAGTAAATACACTTGCTCCAATTATGACTTCTATTAAAAGTACCTTTAATGTTTCTATTATTGAGCTGTCTTTTGTTCCAACTTTAAGTACTGTTGGAAGTATGCTTTCTAATTTTATTGGAGCTATGATTATTGCACAACTTGGTTTGAAATCTTCTCTTTTAATAACCATTATTTTTGGAGTTATTGGAACTAGTATTTTTGCAATTTCTTCTTCTTTTTTGATGATTTTATTTGGAATATTTTTTATTGGAGTTTCTATGGGTACGGCTTTTACAACATTAACCTCTTTTTTTGCTCATTTAGATGAAAAATATCAAAATTATGGTTTTTTTCATGCTTGCTTTGGATTTGGAGGTATTTTAGCTCCTGTTTTTATAGCTTTTTTATTAAAGTATAATATAGATTTTAGAACTATTTATGCTGTTTATTCTGTTCTTTTAATTGTTCTGTTTTTTTATGTTTTATTAACTAATACTATGAAAAATACAAAATATGAAGCTATAAGATTTCGAGAAGCTTTAAAAATATTGTCAAGAAAATTTGTTTATATTTCTTTAATTATTTTTGTATTGTATGCTGGTGTTGAAATTGGATATGTAACTTGGAGTGGTACATTATTTAATAAGTTTAATATTACCAAGGAAAATGCTTCATTAATTTTGAGTGGTTTTTGGATTGTCTTTACTTTTGCAAGAATTTTAACAGAAAAAATTAATAAAAAAATTGGTTTGTTAAAAACTATTTCTATTTTCTCTTTCTTTTCTGCATTGAGTATTATTTTATTATTATTTACACATAACTATTTGTTTTTTATTTCCACTGGAATATTTTTAGGACCAATTTTTCCATCAGTACAAAAGTTTTCTAATTCAAAATTATCTAATAGAGAAGTTGGTCTCTTTAGCGGTTTAGTTTATGGTTCAACTGGTATAGGTCAATTAATAATAGTTAATTCAATGGCCTTAATAGGAAGCATAAATATATTATATTCTTACGTTTTACCTATGTTTATTTTATTTACGTTAATTTTACTAAAACGATTATTAAATAGTGTATAATATATTTAATTATGATTAATAAAAGGAGGAGTTATTTATGAGATTTAAAAGTTTGAGTTTTAAGTTTATATTACTGATGTCTTTGGTGTTGATAGTTTCGTTTTCAGTAATTGGATTTTTTTCTGCAAGGGAGATAACAAATCTTTCCAATGACTTAATAAAAAATAAAATAATGGAAAAATCTGTTGATAAAATTACAAACATAATTTTAACAAATGATTCTAAAATAGCAAAATTAAGAGAAGAAGCTATAAAAGATCAAGTTTTAAGATTAACGAGTATTGATGAAATGGCAAAAGATATTATTGAAAAGTATATACAACTTGAAAAATCTGGAAAAATGACAAGAAAAGAAGCTCAAGAAGCAGCTAAAAATGATGTTAAGCTTTTAAAATATGATAATGGAGAAGGTTATCTTTTTGGTTTTACAGAAAAAAGTGTGACTGTATTTCATGCGGCAAAACCATCTCTTGAAGGTAAGAGTTTGTATGATTTAAAAGACAAAAATGGAAATTATGTTATAAGAAATATTGTAAAAGCTGCAAAAGATAAGTTTAATGGAATTGGTGATGGATCAAGTGTTTATTATTGGCCAAAACCTGGTATGCCAGATGATCAAGTTTTTCCAAAATTGAGTGTTGGTTTATATGTTCCTGAATGGAATTGGTATATTGGAACAGGTGTTTATATTGATAATATAGATAAAAATATGGCTCAATTAAAAAAAGAATCAGATGATCAGCTTTATAAAATGCTTTATTCAAATCCAACCTTAGGTAACAGTTCTTATCCAATTGTTTATGATAAAGATGGTAAATTTGTAATGTATTATAAAAAAGAAAGTATTGGTAAAAAAAGTTCTGCAGTTGATGATAAAACTGGAAAAAAAGTGTTTGATATAGTAAAAGATGTTAAAAATGGATTTTTTTCTTACTATTATCCAAAACCTGGACAAACAAAACCAGTTAAAAAAATTGCTTATGTAAAAAATATTGGAGATTATTATGTTGTTCTTGCTGCATATGAAGATGAAATGTATGCGGCTGTTAGAAAGAGTATTTCTATAACTATTTGGATTTCTATATTCTCAATAATTATTGTTTCATTAATTATTTATTTCTTGTTTAGAAATATGATAAAGAAACCTTTAAATACTATTGTTGAATTTTCAAAGGAAATTTCAAATGGTGTTTTAAATAAAGAATTAAAAAAAGATAAGAATGATGAAATGGGAATATTGCAAGAATCACTTGAAAGTATGAGAAAAAATTTACACAAGATAGTTATCGAAATAAAAGAAAAATCTCAAAAAACAGAAAAAAATTCTGCTAATATGGCAGCATTGTCTGAAGAATTAAATGCAACAACTGAAGAAGCTTTTGCAGATTCAGAAAAGGTAACTGAAGCTGCTGAAAATACGGCAGCTGCTATTGAAGAAACTACTGCATCTGTTGATGAAGTTGCAACTTCTGCACAAGTTGTTAGTTCTGCAGCTACTTCACTTGCAGATAAAAATGATGAAGTTGAAAACAACATAGAAACTGGTGAGAAAAAAATAAGAGAAATTAAAGATATTGCAAAAAATGCAGTAGATAACGCCGAAGATAATTATAGTACAGTTAAAAAATTACAAGATGAATCAGCAAATATTGAAGGAATAGTTGATGCAATAGTTACTATTGCAGAGCAAACAAACTTATTAGCTTTAAATGCAGCTATAGAAGCAGCAAGAGCAGGAGAAGCAGGAAAAGGTTTTGCTGTTGTTGCTGATGAAATAAGAAAACTTGCTGAAGAAACTAAAACAGCAACTGAAAGCATTTCAGAACTTTTGGGCAACATAAAAAATGATACAAAGGTTGTAGGAGAAAAATCTCTTGGATTAAAGGATATAATTGAAAAGGTTGGAAATCAATCTAATGAAGTTGCAATTGGTTTTGAAAATATAAAAAATTCTATGAAAGAAATGAGTTCTATGGTTACTAATCTTGCAGCTAGTGCAGAAGAACAAAGTGCAGCAGCTGAAGAAATGGCCGCAGCAATGAATCAAGCAAGCGATAATGTTTCTACAGTTAGTTCTAGTATTAAAAATACAAAAGAAGAAATTAAGGCTGTTGCTGATTCTAGTGTTGAAATAGTAGGTATGGCTGAAGAATTATCTCAAATTTCAAATGAATTAGATAGTTTAGTAGAAAAATTTAAAGTATAAAAAACTTATAAAAAATAGTTGACTTAAATAATTAAGTCAACTATTTTTTTATTATATTGTTAAGAAAACGTTTACTTTTTGTATACGTGTGTATGGTATTCTTTAAGTAAGTTGTATTTTATTAATAAAAACTTATATTTATTTGACAAAGGAGTGGTTTTATGAAGAAATACTTATTAGTTTTATTTGTTGCCATTTTATCTTTAACAAGCTTTTCTAATTTAATAGTTGGAGGAAATGGTTGGAGTGACATTTTTTTTGGGTTTGAAGGATGGAATGCTTATGGCGGAGTTAAAGAATATTTATCTTTAGATAGTATTCTTGGAGAAGAATATACAAAATTAAACTTGCCTCTTACTGATATACAATATATTTTTGATGGTGGAATAAATTATGTAGGTTTTGATGGCTCAGTTTTACTTGATGATACTAATCTTAGTTTTGGTTCTTATTATTTGAGTGGAGAAGCAAAGGCCGCAATTGGTACAACATTTTTAAAACTTAATTTTTTTGGTTATGACGTTATTCCTGCATTCGAAACAGGATTAAGTGCAAATTATTATTTTTATGATACTAAAGCATTAACTGCTGCTCAAAAAGCTGGCTTTGGTATTAATTTACTTGGAGACCTTTATTTAAATCCTATTTTTGGTTTTACTTTCATATTTGAATCTACGGAAAAAACAGATATTAAAATTACGCCTCATTTTTTCCCATGGCCTTTTATGTTAGGCGTAGAAGTTGAATTAAATTAAGTTATAATAAAAAAAAAGCAAAGAATATTTATTCTTTGCTTTTTTTATTTTGTTTATGGTAGAATTAAACTAAAAAAGGAGGGGAAAATATGGCTGATGTTATTGATTATAAGATTTATGGTGATGATATGCAACTTGTAGAAATTGAGTTAGATTATGGTGAAGGTGTTAGGGCTGAAGCTGGTGCCATGATGTATATGGAAGATGGTATTGAAATGCAAACTAATACTGGCGGAGGAATATTCAGTGGATTAAAAAGAATGGTTACTGGTGAAAGTTTTTTTATAACAAATTTTTACTATAAAGGTAATGGAAAAGGACATGTGGCTTTTGGTGCACCTTATCCAGGTAAGATAATTCCAATAGATTTGAGTAAATTTAATGGACAATTTATTTGTCAAAAAGATAGTTTTTTATGTGCAGCTAAAGGTATTGAAATAGGTGTTGAATTTACAAAGAAGATAGGTGCTGGTTTATTTGGCGGAGAAGGGTTTATTCTTCAAAGACTTGAAGGAGATGGTTTGGCATTTATTCATGCTGGTGGAACTATTATAAAAAAAATACTTCATCCTGGAGAAAGTTTGAGAGTTGATACAGGTTGTATAGTTGGGTTTGAAAGAAATGTAAAGTATGATATACAATTTGTTGGTGGTTTTACTAACGCTTTATTTGGTGGAGAAGGTGTGTTTTTAGCAAGGTTAACTGGACCAGGTGCTGTTTATTTACAAAGTTTACCTTTTTCAAGACTTGCAGATAGAATTAGTGCTGGAGTAAGATCTAATAAAGGAGAAACAAAGGGTATAGATGGAATTGGAAAAAATATACTTGGTAGTTTTTTTGGTGGAGATAATTAAAAAAGTCGCTTAAGCGACTTTTTTAATTTTTAAAATTTAAATTTTGAAATAGAATCATTTAAATTATCTACACTTAATTGCAAGTCAGAAGCTATATTTGCTAAGTTATCTGCCGTGTTTTGTATATCATTGCTTGATTCTCTCATATTTCTTACATTGTCAAAGTATTTATTTAATGAATCATTTACATTTTCAAATGATTGAGATATAGCTTGCGATGAAGCGTTTTGTTCTTCAGCAGATGCTGCCAATGTTTGCGATTTTTCAGAAACAACAGATGTTTGATTTAATATGTTGTTTAATTCTTTTTCTAATGTTTTTGAATGATCCGTTACTTTTTCTACGGTTTCTTTTACTGTAAAGATTTGATCTGTTGATTTGTCTACATTTGATTTTATAGATCCCAATATTTCAGAAATTTCTTCTGTTGCATTTCTTGTTTCTTCAGCAAGTTTTCTTATTTCATCTGCAACAACAGCAAATCCTTTTCCAGCTTCTCCAGCTCTTGCTGCTTCTATAGCAGCATTTAAAGCTAATAAGTTTGTTTGATCTGCTATATTTGAAACCTGTTCAATTACTTCTGTTATGTTACTTGCATATTTTTCTAATTCTTTAACTTCATCTATAGTTTTTAATGTTTCATTTTTTGCATTATTAACAGCACTTTCTAAGTTAGCCATAACTTCTTTTCCATTGTTTGTTGCATCTTCTAATGTTCCTGCAACATTTGCTAATTCAATTGCTGAATTTGCAACTTCATCTGTTGAACGAGATATTTCACTTACAGCATCATTAGTGTTATCCGTTTCATTTTTCATTACTTCTGCTTCTTCTGACATCATATCAAATGCTGCTTTAAACTCTTCGGTTATAGCATTAGACTCTTGTGCACTACTAGAAACTTCATCAGAGTGAACTTTAATTTTTTCTAAATTTTCTTTTATAAATTCAAAGGTTGGTCTTAGTTTTTCTCCAACTAACATATACATTTTTTGTGCTATAATACCTATTTCATCATTAGTCTCTATGCTTGATTTTACAGTTAAATCTCCTTCGGCAATTTTTTCAAGACTTTTTAAAGGAGATAAAGATTTTCTCAACATATAAATTGCATAGGTACCTAATAGTAAGCTTATTATAAAAATTATTAATTGCATACTTTTCATTAAAACAACCTTTTTTTCAGATTCTTCTTGAAATAAAGTAACTGCCTTATTCATCTCTATTAGTAAACTTAAGTTATTATTTATTAAATAGACTAAACTTTCTTCAGAGTCTTTGTCTAAAAAATCATGCATTTTATTATAAAAATTATCCCAAATATTTTTAACAGTTTCAAGTTGAAGTTTTACTTTTTCTGGAGCTTTTGGTAAGTTTACCATTTTTTTCCAAGCTAAATCAAATGGTGCCTCTCCGCCATCTTTTAGTGAAGTTAATGTTGTATCAAATACTTTTAATGTATTTAATAAATCTGTTTTATCTTCTTCTTTTTTAAATTTTGAAAAGGTTAAAGCTTCTTTTGTCATTCTTTGAGATAACATTCTTTGCCTTCCTGCAAGGTTAATAACTAAACCATCTGCAGACTGCATTTTTGTAATGTACAGTGTTGACAAATATGTAGTTAAAGCTAATAAAACAAATAAAATAATTGGAATTCCAAGTTTAATATACAAACTATCTTTTTTCATATTGATTCCCCCTTTTTTTATATAATATTTTTGTATTAATATTATATCATAATTTTGATAAGTTTAAGAATCAATAGCTCATTAATAAAAAATTTTTGAATAAAAATAATGGTTATATAAAAACTTGATTAACAAAAGATTTTATGGTAAAATTAAGAGAATATGATAACATTTCATAGGGGGGTGTATATATGAACAAAAAGAGTCTTGTTTCTGCTATTTCTGAAAAATTAAATGTTTCAAAAAAGGATGCAGAAAAATTTTTGAATGATTTTGTTGATATTGTTTCTGAAAGTCTCGAAAAAGGAGAAAGTGTAAAATTAGTTGGTTTTGGAACTTTTGAAGTTGTTAAAAGAGAAGAAAGAAAAGGTATTAATCCTCAAACTAAAGAAACTATTATAATTCCAGCTAAAAAAGTACCTAAGTTTAAGGCTGGTACAGAATTAAAAAATAGAGTAATGTAAAATTGGAGGCTAATGCCTCCTTTTTTTTACTGTATTGAAATAAAAATTAAATTTAAAAATGAGATAATGGTTAAAATATGACTGGAGGTAGTATAATGGAAAATATAGAATTTTTTACTTTAACAGGTGAAGATGGAAATGAATATCACTTTATGTATGTTGACGAAATTGAGTTAAATGGAACAAAGTATTGGATTTGTGATGAAGCTTTTCCTGAAGAAAATGCTGAAGAAATTGTTCTTGGAGATAGCGTTGCTTTTAAGGTTATTCAAGATGGAGAAGATTTTTTCTTAGATTCGATAGAAGACGAAAAAGAGTATGAAGCTGTTTCAAAGGCATGGGAAGAAGCTGAAAAAGAAATTGAAATTGATGAAGATGCTGATTTTGAAATAAAAGAAAAGGAATGAGTTAACTCATTCCTTTTCTTTTATTTCAAAGTGTAAATTGTACAGTTAGTATTTAAATTATTGCATATTATCATACAATTAAATATTATTTAATACTTTTCTGATAAAATAGTTTTTGTATAAAAGGTTGTATGATTTCTTTTAAAAAGGAGAAAATCATGAGAAAGTATATAAAAATAATAGATATTTTGATTATAACTATTTTTTTAATCTTATTAAAAGTGCCATTTACAGTGGCATTTTTCGTTGCGTTTATTGTATTTTTAGGATTTTATGCATTTAGAGTTTATGACAATGAAAATATGATCAATTACAACTCTAATTTAATTAGAAATGCCATTGGAACCATAATAGGATATGTTGGTACACTGATATTTTATTTTGCATTAGAAAACTTTATAAACAGATACATGCTTATATATTTATTTATTTTTAATACATTTGCTTTATCTCTTTTACACTTAATAGAGTATAAAATTTATACTAAACATGCAAATATAAAAAAATTTTTAATTCTTGGAGATTCAAAAGGAATTGAAAATATTTTAAGTGAAATAGAAAAAAAAACAATGAATAAAATAAAATTTGTTGATACTGAAGATTATGATAATCTTCTAATAGTTGACCCTAAAATAAAAAGAAATGGAGAAAACGTTGAATACCTTCCAAATCTTTGTGAATATTATTTAAAAAGAATACCAATTGAAGTTTTAAGTAAATTTTCAGAATATTATGAAGTTACACTCAATAATCCTCTTGAATCTCCTTCTAAAAGAATTATAGATATAATAATAAGTGTTGTATTAATGATACTTTTTTCGCCGTTTATGTTAATAATATCTTTTTTTATATTAATTGAAGATGGTTTACCAATTATTTTTGAACAAAAACGTATAGGAAAAGATGAAAAATCCTTTAAAATGATAAAGTTTAGGTCATTAAAAGAGGCAAAAATAGATAAAAATAATCCAAATGGTGAAATTGAAAAGAGAGTTTTGAAGATAGGAAAGTTTATAAGATTTACAAGATTAGATGAATCTTTACAGTTTATAAATGTTTTAAAAGGTGATATGTCTATAGTTGGTTCAAGGCCTGAAATGGAAGAATTTCATTTGAAAATGAATGGTAAGATTCCATTTTATTCAAAACGTTTAAAGTTAAAACCTGGAATAACAGGATGGGCACAAATAAACTATAAACATACATCAACAATTAAAGATTATATAAAAAAAACAGAGTATGATTTATATTATATTAAAAATAGAAATTTAATGTTGGACCTTCAAATAATGTTGAAAACATTTGAAACAATGATTGGTATGAAAGGTGCAAGATGATGGAGGAAAACATGGAAGATAATTCATTAAAAAAATTTTTTAATAAATACTTTAATATTTTCAAAAGAAATTATAAGTTATTTCTAATATTATTTTTAAGTTTTTATGCTTTTATGTTTTTATACTATAAAAACACAAGAAAATTTTGGGAAGCTTCACAAACTATGGTTTTAAAAAATAATGAAGTTGATTTAAGTAATAATTCATCATTATCTTTACTGGGGCTTGGTGAAGGAAATTCTGCAATAGATGATGAAGCTAATATAATAAAATCTGACTATGTAATAAAAAAAACTATAGAAGACTTAAAACTAATAAAGTATTTAAACGACAATAGGACTTTCATAGAAAAATTAAAGGGAGTTGAATATAAAGAAAGAAACACAATAGAATATATAAGAGGAATAATAGAAGCAGCTAAAATCCCAAATACAGTCAATTATTTTGAAATAAAAGTCAGATTTTTTAATGATGTTTATGCTTATAAAATAGTAAAGGATTTGTACAAATACTACAATGAATATTCTATTATTTTAGAAGATAAAAAAATGGAAAATAAAATAAAAAAAATGGAAGAAGAATTTAATAAAATATCTATTGATTTTGAAAGCATAAATCAAAAGATTATAAAATTTCAAGTAGATAATAAGATTTTAGATACATTTGAAAAAGATAACCTCACTAAACAATACTTTGAAGTTTATTCAAAACTCTTTGAAATTGAAAAAACAAAAATCGAAAAACAATTAGAAAAAAATAATATTGAAAAAAACATCAAAAATATGAATCCAGAATTACAAAATGTAATGCTTTATAACTCTAATTTTAGTGGAATAAAAGATTTAAAATCAACTATAACTAAACAAAAATTAGAATTAGAAATATTGAAAATAAATAGTCCAAACTCTCCTAAAATAAATGAATTGGAAACATCAATAAATGTATATGAAAATAATTTAAAAAACAAAATAAGTACAATAACAAAAAATAAAATCAATTTGTTGGCAGTAATAGATAAAAATAAATATAATCAATATGTAGAAGACCTCACTTTCTTAGAAAATGTAGATATTTTAAAAGAAGTAAATCAAAACTTATTGAAAGTAATAAATGAAAAAATACAAAAAAGAACGCCTTTGTACATTGAGTATTTTGAATTATTAAAACAAAAAAATTTTTTACAATACAAATACAATGCATACTTGGAAACTATTGAAAAATATAAATTAAATAAAAATATAAAAGAAAGTAAATTTGTAATTGTCAATGAAGCATTCATACCTCCTTATTCAGTATATCCAAGTAAAAAAAGAACTTTAATTTTGAGTATCTTTATTTCTGTGTTTTTTGCATACTTAATAATATATTTGAAAGACTCATTTTCTAAAAAAATAAAATATACATCAACTTTAGAAGAATTGTATAACGAAGATTATATAATTTTAAACAACAGTGTAGATAAACTTGTGAGTGAAATTATTTCAAAGGATTATATTTCTATTGGATGTGTTATAAAAAATTCAGAGTTAAAAAATATGTTTAAAGAAGAAATGATAAAAAATAAATTTAACTTATTTACAATACAAAAAGAAGATTCTTATGCAATAAAATTAGAAAAATATAGAGAATTTATTAGCAAAAAAAATAAAGTTTTCATTATTTTTGATAATTTTAATAATGACTATAATTTATTAAAAGATGAATTTGATAAAATATTAGTAATTGCAAATGAAATGAATAAAGATTTTTTTGAAAATCAAGTAAACAAAAAACATTTAATTGTGTTTTGGAAGGATAAAAAGAATGGAAAATACTAAAAAAGTAATAACCTCCATAGGAAAATATTATTATCCAACAAAAGGTGGAATAGAAAAAGTAACCAAAGATATAGCTGAAGTACTTGCAAAAGATGGCTATGTATCAAAGGTTATATCTTTTGATGGAAAAAAACATAAATCTGGTATTATAAATAATGTTGATATTATTAGATTTAAGGAATTAAAGATTGGACCTGCTCCAATTTCTATAAAGTTTTTAAAAATATTTAATAATTTGTGTAAAGATTCAGATGTTTTAATTTTTCATTATCCAAATCCAATAGCAGAATATGCTCTTTTAAAATATAAAGGGAATGCAAAAATTATAATATTTTATCATAGTGATTTAATTGGGTACAATGGGTTAATAACAAAAATTTATAACAAAATGACTGATAAAGTATTAAATAAAGCTGATGTAATAATAGGAACATCGCCAAATTATGTAAAATCATCTAAAAATTTAAAAAAATATGAAGATAAAACTAAAATACTCCCACTTTGTGTTAATCATGGTGAATTTGAAACAGATAAACTTTATGACTTTAAAAATTTTAACTTTAAAAATAAAATTTTATTTGTTGGAAGATTTGTCAAATACAAAGGAATTAATTATTTAATAGACTCTTTAAAGTATTTAGATAAAAGCTATGGATTAATAATTGTTGGAAGTGGAAAATTAAAAAATAAAATAAAAGAACAAATAAAAGAAAATGATTTAAAGGAAAGAGTTCTAATGCTGGAAAATCTTTCTAATGGAGAATTAAAAAGTGTATACAATTCATCTGATGTTTTTGTTCTTCCATCAATACTAAAATCAGAAGCATATGGAATAGTTTCGCTTGAAGCTATGGCAAACAAATTGCCAATAATAACAACAGAACTCGGTACAGGAACTTCATTTTATAACGTTGATGGATTTAACGGAAAAGTTATTGAACCAAAATCATCAAAAGCTATTGCTGAAGCTGTTAAAATTTGTATAAAAAATAAAAATGAATATGGAATAAATGGATATCAAAAAGTACGCCAAGAATTTTCTTTAGATGTTTTTAATCGTACAATTTTAGAAATATTGAAGGAGCTTTAAATGAGTAAAGTTTATCAACTACTGGATAAGTTTAGATTTGGTGGCGGAGAAAATGTTGCCTTCAACTATGCAAGAATTTTAAATAAACTCAACATAGAAAATTATTTAATTGCAAAAAATCAAGATAATAACTTTATAAATAAACTAAAAAATTATAAAATAAATTATAAAACTAAACTGAATAAAATAAATAAAAATGATGTTTTAATTATACACACAAATAGAAACCTAATTAAAATATTTATAAAATACTTTTTTAAAATAAATAAACCAAAAATATATTACTTACAACATTTAGAATATGATGAAAAAAAATTTAAAAGACTGTCAAAAATAATAAACTATATTTGCAATGGATTTATACAAATAACTCCAATTACAGAAAATTTAATAAATAAATACATAAAAATACCAGTGATTTTTTTTCAAAATTTCAATATAAACAGATATAAAAAAGAAGAATATGAAAAAATAAAAAATAAAATTAGAAAAGAATTGAACTTAAAAGATGATGATTATATAGCCATGTTTTCTGGAACATTCAAAAAAGGAAAAAATTTGTCTCACATACTGTATTTTGCAGAAAAAAATCCCAAGATAAAATTTTTAATTTTAGGTGATGGTGAAGAAAGATCTATATTAAAAAACAAAACAAATAATATTATTTGGCTCGGAAGAGTTGAAGATGTTGAAAAATATTTAATAGCAAGTGATTTATACCTCTTTACATCAGGAAAAGAAATGATGCCAATGGCTTTAATAGAAGCTATAAACTATAATAAAGCTTGTTTAGCCTATAATATAGAAGTTAACAAATATTTATTAAATAAAATTCAGCTCTGTAAAAATAAAGAAGAAATGAACCAAAAAATAAAAGAACTATATAAAAATAAAATTAACTACTTTGAATACAAAACAAAATATAACTTTGATTATGGAATAAGAAAAATGAAAGAACTATTGAATATTTAGAAGAGAATACAACTTGAAAAAGTTTTAAATTAACATTATATTTGTTTTACTACATTAAAAAAGTGGAGCTAAAAAAATGTTTGGTATTTTATTAATAACTCTTTCTTTTATTGTATCTATCAAATACAATAAATTAAACCATTTTATACTTTTTAATTTACTAATAGTAATAATGATTTACTTAATGAATATAAATTCGTATGAAGCACTTTTTCAAATAGCCTTTAAAACTTCTGATACTAAATTATACTTTAGTACGTTTAATCTTCCTTTTGAAGATATGACAAATAAAACTTTTTATCAATATCCAATGTTCTTAAGATATTTAATATATCCATTTAAAGATGCTGTTTTAGCCTTAATTACTCAAAGCAACATTATTTTTTTGTTGCTTATTTTGATATTTAAAGACTTAAATAATATCTTCTTTTTTACAATTTACTTTAATCACACACTATTTTTTACAAATATAAACTTTTTAAAAGACAACTACTTAATAATAGTAATTCTATTAACTATATTTTTAATTCAAAATATAAAAAATAAAATAATGCAAGCAATAATAATAGCTTTTAGTATTTTAATTATGAAAGATATAAGACCATTTTATAAATTCTTTATATTTTTATCGATTATCCCATTTGTTCATTTGAAACAAAACAGCAAAAAAAAGAATTTTATTATTATAGGTTTGATGTTGAGTCTTGCTGGATTAATTTTTCTTTTAAACTTTAAGTATATAATGGCTGTTTTATCTACATGGAATGCTACATCTTCCACAGGAACAACTGGATTTAGTATTTTATCACCAATAAAAATAATTTTTGGACCAACACCACTTAGATATTTATACTCACAAAATTTTTTTGTACAACCATTTTTAAAAGAACACAACATAATATTTTTTGTACTACATTTAATTTACTATCTCATACTACCATATTTAATAATAATGTTTTTTATAAATATAAAAGAATATTTAAACATAAGTGCTTTGAAATCAGAATCATTGTACAGTTTAGGAATGAGTTTAGGAACATTTTTAGTTTATTTATTGATTTATGGAAGTGCGGATATAAGACAAAGAGCTATAATACTCTTATTTTTAACCATATTTATAATAAAAGAAAATACTCTTTCATTTGACTTTATATTAAAGTATAAATATTCATATTTCTTTATATTTTTATTTGAAATGATTTTGATGGTAATATCAGTATAGAGTATTGGTTGGAGGTATTATGAATTTACTTTATTTTACACATTATAATTTAAATAACAATGAGTTTAAAGGCGTAAAAAATAAAATACAATCACAAATTAAAGTTTTTAAAAAAAATAAAATAAAAACATCTTTAGTTTATTTTGAAGATTTTAAAATGATGCTTTTAAATGAAGAGAAAAAAACAGTGCTTTCTACATTTAAAAACAATGTGGAAAAAAGAATGAAAATGTATAAAATATTAAATAATTACACAATGAACCATAATATTGATATTTTATATATAAGATATCCATCTACTGATCCTAATTTTATAAGTTTTTTAAAAAAACAAAAAAAAGAAAATAGGAAAGTTTTTTTAGAACTGCCAACATATCCATTTAAAAATGAAGATAAATCATTAAAAGCATTTGTAATTAAATCAATAGAATCATTGAATAACTTTAATTTAAAAAAATATGTTGATTATATAGTGACTTTTTCTAATCATAAAAAAATAAAGGGTATTCCATGTATAAATATAAACAATGGAATAGATATAGAAAAGCTACCTTTGCATCAAAAAACAAAAAATATAAATAAAATAAATTTAATAGGTGTTGCAAATATCTCCAAATGGCATGGATATGATAGAATAATAACAGGATTATACGAATACTACAAAACAAAACCACAAAAAGAAGTTTACTTCCACATAGTTGGTATGGGAAATGAATTTTTAAACTTAAAGAATTTGGTTGAAAAGTTAGCTTTAAAAAAATATATAAAATTTCATGAAATAAAAATTGGAAAAGAATTAGATGAAATATTTGAAAAAGCAGATATAGGAATAGGAAGTTTAGCAAATCATAGAAAGGGATTAAAAAAAGATAGTGCTTTAAAAAATAGAGAATATTGTGCTCGTGGAATACCTTTTATTATAGCTTCAGATGATGATGATTTTTCAAAAAATTTCAAATATACTTATAAAATTTCAAAAACTGAAAAACCTGTCAATATAAAAGATATTTTAAACTTTTATGAATCTATAAAAAATAAAAACTATCCCGAAGAAATGAGAGAATATGCAAAAAATAATTTATCTTGGAATGTAAAAATGAAACCAATAATAAATATTATAAAAGGTGATTTATTTGAATAAAGTTGATATAAAATCATATATAGAAAATTATTTAAATGAAATTTTTGTTGAAAATATAAATATTAGTATCTTGAAAAATTCATATATTTTAAATAATGAATTGAAATTTAATATTTATGAATTTTGGAATAAAAATGATGAAGAATTATTAAATGATTTTAATAATTTTTCTTTTAAAAATGATTATATAAGTACGATATTTTTCTTTTTATCAGGATATTGGGAATACACACATTCAGAATTAAAGGATAAAATTGGAAGATTTCCTGCAATTGAAAGTTTTCAATTTAAAAAAGAAATTTTAGAAGAACCAGTTGTGGAAATTATAGTAGAAAAAATTAGAAAAGAATTGAATTTAAATTATAAACAAAATAATACAAAAATTTTTATTACTCATGATATAGATTTTTTAGGATTACTTAAAGGATTTAATTTTATTAAAAATTTGGGAGGGGATATATTAAAAAGAAAAGATATAAAGTTATTTTTTGATAAATTAATAAAAAAAATTATAAATAGTGACCCTTGTTCAGTAGAAAACTTAATATCTATTCATAAAAAATATGGTACAACAGGAACATTTTTCTTTATACCAGATATTCAAGGAAAAAAATTTGGTGGTGGTTATGATCCAACAAAAAAGAAAAAATATTTAAAAAAATTAGAAAAAGAAATAAATAAAATAAACGGAAATGTAGGTATACATTATGATGCTGAATATTTAAATAAAAATAGAATGGAAAAAGATATAGAAAAATTGAAAAATATTTTTAATTCAAAAATTGATAAAGGTCGATCTCATTATTTAATGTTTGATATAAAAAAAAGTTTTGATATATATGAAAAAGCAGGAATAAAATTAGATAGTACAGGTGGTTATGCAGATAGGGTAGGATTTCGATTTGGAACATGTAAACCCTTTAAACCATTTAATTTTGATAAAGGAAAAGAATATAATATAATTGAAATACCTTTGATAATAATGGAAGGAACTTTACAAAGCCAAAAATACATGAATTTAACATCTAAAGAAGGCTTTGAGAAAATAAAAGAAATTATAAACAAAATAAAAAAATATAATGGAGTATTTACATTTTTATGGCATAACACATCATTTTACAATATAACCTGGAAAGATTGGGAATGGGTATATGAAGAAACCATAAAATATTCTATAAAAAAAGAATTAAAATGTATTTCTGCAGATAATTTGGTAAAAGGAGAAAACAATTAATGATGGTAAGGTTATTAAAAGAATCTGAAAAAAACAAATGGAATAATTTTGTTCAAAATTCCAATCAAGGAAGTATATTTTGCTCTTATGAATGGATAAAAACGGTAACTAATAATGATTTTAAAATACTTACATATGAAGAAAATAGAAATGTAATAGCTGGACTCCCCTTACCTTTTATTAATAGCAAAAATATTAAAATGCCTAAATTAACTCAAAAATTAGGCGTTTTATTTGATAATTTTGAAAATATGAAATATAATAAAAGATTAGAAAAGGAAAAAAAGATAATATATGAATTTTTAAATGAGATAAAAGGAAAATATAAATCTTTCTATATGAATTTTGATTGGCATTTTGATAATTGGTTGCCATTTTATTGGCAAGGATTTAAACAAACTACTAGATATACTTATGTAATTGATTTTGAAAAAGGAATTGACAATATTTGGAAAGAATTAGATCAAAATACTAGAAATACTATAAAAAAAGCTAAAAAAAATAATATTAAAGTAGTTGAATCTTTTGATATTAAAGAATTTTATAAATTTAATAAAATGACTTTTAGTAGGCAAAGTATGAATATTCCTTATTCTTTTGAATATGTAGAAAAAATTTATACTAATTTAAAAAATAATATTAAAATTTTTAAAACTATTGATGAAAAAGGAAACATTCATGCCATGAACTTTTATATTCAAGATAATAAAGCTGTATATTATTTAATGAGTGGTTCTGATCCTAAATTTAGAAAGTATAGTTCTCAAAATTTACTTCAATGGGAAGCTATTAAATATTACAGCAGTAAAGTAAGATACTTTGATTTTGAAGGATCTATGATTGAAAGTATTGAATCTAATTTTAGAAAGTTTGGTACTATTCAAAAGCAATATTTTAGTATTTATACTGCTGATTTTAATTATTATTTAAAATCATTAATAAAATACATATTAGGTAGGTCTTGATATGAAAATACTTATGATAACAAGTTTGTACCCGGCATACAAAAATCATTCTATTAAAGAAATAAGTTATGCTTTACATAACTTTATTACAGAATGGAATAAAAATAATGAAGTAATTGTTTTTAGGCCTTATTTTATTCCAGCAAGAAAAAAAGTACATTATGAAAAAAAAGTTATTATAGATAACATAACTATTTATAATGTTCCTGTATATAGAATACCTAAATTAGGAATATTTTTCACTAAAAATATTATAAAAAAATTAGAGAATATTAAATTTAATCCTGATAAAGTCATATGTCATTTATCTCCTGCATTTTCTTGGGGTTATAAGATAGCTGATAGATTTAATGCTGATTTTATAGTAGGAATTCATAATAGTGACTTAAAAGAATACAATAAAAAATATATCGAAATATTCACTAAAGCAAAAAAAATAGCTTGCCGATCTAAATCTATACAGAATAGACTTATAGAAAAATACCCTCAATTTAAAAATAAAACTTTTATAGCAAATTCTGGTATAGATAAAAATGAAATTGAATCGAAAGATTTTTTTTATAATAAAATAGATTTTTGGAAAAATAAAGATAAAATAAATTTTATAACTGTATCTTTATTACAAAAATTAAAAAATATAGATATTAATTTAAAGGCTTTAGCTAATTTAAAATATAAAAATTGGAATTATACTATAATTGGGGATGGTGAAGAAAGGGAATATCTTGAAAATTTAGTTGATGAATTAAATTTAAAAGATAAAGTTAAATTTTTAGGTATGAAGGATAGATTTGTAGGTCTTGAATATATGAAAAAATCAGATGTGTTTATAATGGCATCTGCTCCAGAAACTTTTGGGCTTGCTTTTTTAGAAGCTATGGCTAAAGCTAATATTATCATTGGAGCTAAAGGTTGGGGTATTGATGGTATTATTAAAAATAATTATAATGGTTTTTTAGTAAAACCTAGAAATACACAAGAAATGATTAATGTTTTAAACAGTTTATTTGAAAGTGGTTTTAATGAAATAAATAAAATTTTATTAAATTCATATGATACAATTAATAATTATACTCAGGAATTAATGGCTAAAGCTTATATTGATAATATAAAGGAGTAATATAATGCTTATAAAATTAGAAAAAAATAATTTTGATATTATAGATAAAAATAAATTAATAGAAACAGATAAATATTTTATCTACTTTGAAGGATACTTTTTTTATAATGATGACTTTTATATAAAAAATGAAGCTGCTAATTTTTTAGTTAAAAATATAGAAAATATAGAAAATTTAATCAGAGAGTTAAACGGTGTTTTTTTGTGTTTAACTCTAGATAAAGTTAATAAAAATATAATTATATTTAATGATAAAATAAGTTTTCCACAACTTTTTTATTATAAAATAGAATCAAATATTTATATTTCAGAAGACTTTTGGAAACTTAGAAATTATTTGAATATTAAAGAATTTGATGATATAAGTATTGTTGAATTTTTAAAATATCGTTTTGTAAGTGGAAAGTACACTCTATTAAAAAATATATTTGAAGTTCAACCTGGAAGAATTTACAAAATACAAAATAATATTATAGATGAAGAAATATGGTATGATTATAAAATTAAAGAAAAAATAAATGATAAAGAGTTTGCTGAAAAAGAAATATTTAATTCTATGGAAAAAATATTTAAAAGATATGATAAAATTTTTAAAAATAAAAAAATAGGTTTAAATTTAACGGGTGGATTAGACTCAAGATATATTTTAGGTATGCTTTTAAAAAATAATAATGCAAATAATTTGATAAACTTTACTTTTGGAACAAAGTATTGTGAAGATATGAAAATAGCAAACACTATAAACAAAAAGTATAAATTGAAAAATAGTTATTATTATTTAGATGATAACTTTATAAATGATTATTATAACGAAGAAGAAATTTCAAAAATAATTGAAAAAATCGGATTTAAAACTTATTACTTTCAAGGATTTGGTTTTTCTAAAATTTCTAATCTTCATAATAAAGAAAGTATAGATTATTTACTTACTGGAGATAATGGTTTTATATTGGGATTATTATATAAAGATGAATTAGAAAAATTAAACTCTTTTGAAAAATTAACTAACTATTTAATAAAATCTACTTCTACTATTTTATCTAATGAAGATATAGAAAAATATACTAAAATAGAATTTAATGATGCTTTAAATAAAAAATTATTTGATAGAATATATGAACAATTGGATAAAAATAATGATTTAGCTTCTGAATACGTTAAGTGGTCTATATTGAATAGAGAAAGGAATTATGCCACTAGAAACTATAATTTTTATTCTCTACATTCAATTCCCTTATACCCTAATTATGAAAATGAATTTTTTGAATTAATGTTTAGTTTAAATAAAAAATTATTCAAAAATCAAATGGTTTATATTAATTCCATGTATAAGTATTTATTTATTGATGAATTAAAAGATTTATCTAAAATTTTAGTAGATCAAAGAGGCAATATAAAATTAGATAAAAATAATAATTATATTTTTAATTCTAAATTTTATAATAAAAAAAGATTTATTTGTAATGGCTTTGCCAATAAATATAACTTAAAATCTCAATATAACACTTATCCTTTTAATTTAATAAAAAAGAATAAAAAATTAATTTATGGCAAAACTAAAAATATTATTAATAATGAGAATATTATTAATAAAAATTATTTATTAGAAAATTTGTTTAATCAAAAAAGAAAATTTTATTTATATGATCTATCCGTTTTAATGAGTTTAGAAGCTTTTATGAATTATATAAAGGAGTTATAATATGAAAATTAATTTAGCTGGAGATGTTTCTTTTTCTTTATTAAAAGGTGAAGCAAAAAATTTTATGATAAGAGAAAAAGAAGAAAAATTATTTAAAATTTTTTTATCTAAAATTTTAAATAAACTCAATATAAATTATAAATTATATTACAATTATATGTTTAAAGATATAAAATTAAAAGAATATTCTAATGAACAGATTTTGTATAATACTAATATACAAATAAGAGACATTAATCCTTTTGAACATATGAAACAATTTTTTAAAGAAGCAGATATCTCTTTTTTCAATTTAGAAACCCCCATTTCAAATAAAGGTAGACATGTTGGAGATTTTAATAGTGAGATAAAATATTTGAATTATATAAAAGATTTAGATATTAGTTTAGTTTCAATTGCAAACAATCATATGTTTGACAATGGAGAAATAGGATTTGAAGAAACTTTAAAAAATTTAGAAAATAATAATATCAGATATATTGGTGGTGGATGGAATTTATCCAATGCTAGAACTTTAAAAACAATTGAAAAAAAAGGTATAAAAATAACTTTTTTAGCTTATACCGATCATTGTAATAGGAATTTTTATGGTTTAGCAAGGGAAAATAATTCTGGTATTTTACCTTTATATTCAAAATTAATAAAAAAAGATATAAATAGAGCTAAAAAAATCTCAGATTATGTTTTTGTGTATTTGCATTTTGTATTAGAAAATAAAACTTTAATTCATAAAGAAGAACAAAAAATAGCTAGAAAAATTATAGATTATGGGGCTGATGTATTAATAGGTGGTCATTCTCATGTACCAAAAGGATTTGAAATATATAATAATAAACCTATAATTTATTCTTTAGGTAATTTTATTTTTGGATATAACTCAAAAAATTGGGGAAATAATTTAGTTTCAACTATTGAATTAAATAAAAATAAAATTTCTGAAATAAAAATTTATCCAATATTATCTAAAAAAGAGTATATATTTTCACCCATAATTTTAAATAATAGTGAAGGTATTAAACTTTTAACCAGAATAAAAAAAGATTCTAAAAAATATTGTAAAACTAAACTTTTATTAAATGAAAAAGATTGTTATTTATCTTATAAATTTTAGGAGGAATAAAGTGAAAAAAAATGTAAAAGATATAATGACATATTTTATTGGTTCATTATTTCCTATGTTTATAGGTTTTTTATCTTCTCCTATTTTTACAAGATATTTTACGCCTGATGAATATGGTATTTTAGGATTAATAAATATAACTTATAGTTATATAAATGTTTTTTTTATATCTTGGATATCAAGCTGTTTGTGGAGATATTATAATAAATTTAAAAATAAAAATGAATTATCAAAACTATTAAATATAATAATATCAATATTCTTTATAAATTGTTTTATTCTAATAATTTCTGGATTTTTAATAACTTATTTAATACCTTCTTTAAATGAATATATGATTTTATTACTATTGAAAAATATAGCTTTATTAACTGGTGGTTTTGTTGGATATTATTTAATTATATTAAGATTAGAAGGTAAAGCTTTTAAATATGTTTTCTTTAGTTCAAGTGTTGCATATATAAATTTCGTTATTATGTTATTATTGACTTTTAAGTTTTCTTGGAGAATAGAAGCTTTTTATTTTTCACAAATATTATCAAATTTTCCATTCTTTTTAACCTTTTTATTATACATAGGAAAAAATACAACTGAAATAAAACCATTTAAAATTCTATTGAATGAGAAGAAAATACTAAAAGAAATGTTTTTATTTGGAATTGCAAGTGGTTTAACTATAATAACCCAATATTTGTTATCAAGTGGAGACAGATATATATTAAAAATATTTAGAGATTTATCAGAACTTGGTATATACGATAGAGTTTATAATATAAGCAATAGAAGTGTATTCTTATTAATAGGAGTATTTTTTAATACTTTTAATCCTTTTATATATGACAAGTTAGAAAATGATATAAAAAACATTGATAAACATTATGAAAATCTAATTCCAAAGTATATTTTATTTATTTTTCCAATAGTCTTATTTGTCTCGTTATATTCAAAAGAAGTTGCTTTTATATTGCTGGGAGAAAAATTCAGAATTGGTTATACTATAATTCCATTTGTAGTATTTGGTACATTTTTTATGGGAATAAATACTTTTTTTGAAGTAAAATTAAAGTTTACTAACATAAAGTATGTACTAAGAGGTTATATTTTTGCTACTATTATTAATATAATTTTAAACTTTATTTTCATTCCAAAATTCGGTTATTATGCCGCAGCTTTTACCACAACATTGTCTAATTTTATACTTCTATTTTATTTAGCCTATAAATCTAGAATTTTTAAATTAAAATATATTTTAATTAATAAAATTAATTATACAATACCTCTAATTTTTTTAGGGATAAGCACAGTTAGTTTTTTTATAGTGAGATTGTTCTTTAATCCAAATCTTTTGTTTTCCATAATCGAAGGATGTTTTTATTTCTTTATGTATATTTTTATTACAATAAAATTAAATAAAAAATTACTTAAATGATAATAAATGGATTGGATCTAACCAAAAAAAGTGGGCACCAAAAAGTTAACAAAAAATAGTATAATAAAAATATAAAGAAGGTGACCCAAATGAGTAGAAATGGAAAAAGATATAGTGATGAATTTAAAGAACAAATAGTAAAATTACATAAAATTGGAAAAAAGTGTATGGATTAAGCAACGAATATGACATAAGTGCAATAACAATATACAATGGGATAAAAGAAATAAAACCTGTATCAGAAAGTACATTTAGTAAAAAAAATATGAAAAAATGAAATATTAAAAAAGTTACAGCCATATTTGTACGAAAACAACAAGTGAAATAGTAAAATTCATAGAAAAATATAAAAAATATTACTCAATAAAAATGATATGTAAAATATTAAAATTTTCAAGGAGTATGTATTTGGCGAGTGTAATAGATATGTACAAAAATAAAATAATAGAATATTTATGTTAAAAAATGGATAAAGGACTAAATACAGTAAAAAAGGAATACTGCATGACAATACAAAAACAAAATCACTTCGTTTAATAATCAAAAAAGAAGAAATATATATATCTATAAAAACTTTGAAGAAGAAATGAAGATATCTGTTTATAAGAGTAATAATAAAATGACTGATATTGGTCAATGGAATTATTATAAAAAATTTTTATGAAGAGGTAAAAAAATGAAAATAATAAGCTTAATAGGAGCAAGGCCACAATTTATAAAAGAAGCAATAATAAACAAAGAAATAAAAAAAACAAACATACAAGAAATCATAGTACATTCAGGACAACACTATGATAAAAATATGTCTGATATATTTTTTCAAACACTTGGAATAACTCAACCAGACTACAATATGAATATAGGATCTGGAAAACATGGAGAAATGACAGGGAAAATAATGATAGAGTTTGAAAAAATAGTTGAAAAAGAAAAGCCAGATATGATATTAGTTTATGGAGATACAAATACTACACTTGCAGGAGCAATAGTAGCAAGTAAAATGAAAATCCCTGTAGTTCATGTAGAAGCTGGAATAAGACAAGAACCAAAAGATATGCCAGAAGAAATAAATAGAGTTCTTACAGATAGAATATCAAATATGCTTTTTTGTGCATCAAAACAAAGTGTAGAAAACTTAAAAAAAGAAAATATAAAAAATGGAGTACACTTTGTAGGAGATGTTATGTATGACTTGTACAAAATGATGGAAAAAGACTTTAAATATGATAAATTCAATGAATTGAATTTAAAAAAAGATGAGTATATATTAATGACAATGCACAGAGATTTTAATGTAGATAAAAAAGAAAAATTAGAAAAAATCTTAAAACAAGTAGAAAAAATAAGTGAAGAAAAAAAGATAGTATTCACTATTCATCCAAGAACAAAAGCAAGAATAAAAGAATTTAAACTAAAAAAATATTTAAAAGAAGTTGTAGTAATTGAACCAATTGATTATTTAAATTTAATGGGTCTTGTAAAAAATTCTTGGAAAGTAATAACAGATTCAGGAGGACTGCAAAAAGAAGCATACTTTGCAAAAAAAAGAGCAATTGTAGTAATGCCAGACACTGGATGGAGAGAATTAATAGAAGTAAAATGGAATGTTTTGGCAAATGAAAATAATTTATATGAAAAAACATTTTTAAACTTCAAAGAAGTCTATCCAAAGAATGTATATGGAAATGCCGATGCAGGTAAAAAAATTGTTGATTTATTGCTTAATAATAACTAAAAGTATTCCTTTGAAAAAACTAACGAATCAGAATTATGATGAATTTTCTTTACAAATGTTCCATAGAAGGACCGATGAAGTGTAGGAGAGATAAAGAACATATTTATAAATGTCCCCTTGAGGGGACGAGGGTTTGTCGGAGGGATGTTTGTTTTTGATTTTGATTTTAAAAGATAAAAACCAAAAACCATAATTTTCTCAAAAAGAAATTTTTTCGTTTGCAATTTTACTAAAAATTACAATTCTTCATCAACATTTATTTTTCTTTTTTTGACCAAAATAAATTTTTACGCAAAACACAAAGAATAATATTCCATAGTGATTTAGGAACACAATATAACAATACAAAAATAGAATCATTTCATTTAATAATCAAAAAAGAAGAAATATATATATTTATATATATATAACTATAAAAACTTTGAAAAAGCAAAAATAAAAATATTTGAATACATAGAATCATTTTATAATAGAAAAAGAATACATAGTTCTATCAATTACATTAAACAAATTCTCTAATTTATGATTTTTCTAAAGAAATTTTAAATATAAATTTAAATGAAATAAAAATTAATAAAATTTTAGAAAGATCCTTAAATTTTGATTGGAATATTCTATCTAATAAAATTTATAATATTTATTTAGATATCTTAAAATTTAATAATATTTAAAATATAATTATTTGTAAAGGATGGTTTTGTTTTTTTTATTTACACAAAATTTTACATGCTACCAAATTACATTCTACTTATGCTACCTATACTCAAAGAGTTGTTATTTTTTTATAAAATCTATTAATTTTTGTTTTTGTTTTTGATTCCAAATAAATTCATTTTGATATTTTTCTATATTTTTCAATAGTTCATTGTAGTTTTCTTTTGTACTTAATTTTTTTATTTTTTCTATTGATTCATCTGGATTATTTATGTTTATTATTATTCCGTTTTTGTATTTTTTTGTCATATTTTGCATAGTAATAAATTTATCAGCTAAAATTATTGGAACTCCTGCTCCTATTGAATCAAAATATTTATTTGGCATGCAGTATATATGATTTACTGGTTGTACTATACCAAATGATAAAAATGTAAACATGCATTTTGATGTTTCTTCCAGCATTTTTTCATAAGGCAAAAATCCCATAGGTTTTATAAAAGATAAAGCTTTATCTTTTATTTCGTCAATACCTATTAATGCTATTTCATATCCTAAATTATTCAATCTTTTTAATATTTCTTTTTCTTCATCTAAATCTCTTGGTACTTTTCCTAAAAAAGCTATTCTTTTATCTCTTTCTTCTATTTTTTTGACTTTTAATGATGAAATTGCATAATTTGGAACTATTATATACGGATGTTTTAAATCATAATTATTATTATCCATATAATCTTTTATTCCTTGAGAAACATATATTACCTTATCTACTATATTTAATTGTTTTTTGAAAATTTTTGTCATTATTGATATTTTCATTTTTCTTTTTATTCCTTTCATTGCTGATAAAAAATTTTCTGGATGATATTCATGTAAATCATATACTATTTGATTACATTGTTTTTTTGCTATTTTAAATGATTTGACTGGAAATCTAGCTAAAAAATGATGAAAATATATGGTGTCATACTTTTTTCTTTTCATTATTTCTATTATTTTTAAATCTATGTTTTTTCTATTTTTTAATTTAATAAATGGATGAGCTTGAATATTTTTCTTATAATATACTGGTATATAAACAATATTATTTTCTTCATATTCTATTTCTTTTTCATCATTTGTCCAATATTGATAATATATTTTGTACTCTTGAGATAATGTACTCACAGTTCTATATGTTCTTTTATCATATTTTGGATGCATATATCCAATTATTAATATATCTTTCATTTTTTAAACCTCCAGTAATAAAATTTTGCTACAATATATAATAAAAATAGTTATTTTAATTATACAACTAATTGACTTTATTAATTATTAATTAAAAGTAACATTAATTTTTTTATTTTAGTATTAAAAAATTATAAATAAAATAAAAAAAATTTTAAAGTTTAAAACAACGGAGGAAAAAATTGAAAAAAACATCTGAATGGTTAAAAGAGTATCAAATAATTTTAAAAAAGAAGTATGGTCAAAATTTTTTATCTTCTGATTTATATACAAAAAAAATAGTCAAAAAATCAGAAATAAAAGATGTAGATTATATAATTGAAATAGGTCCAGGTGCTGGAACATTAACAGAAGAATTAGAAAAAACAGGTTTAAAAGTTATTGCATATGAAATAGATACAACTTTAAAATCTTTATTAGAAGAACGTTTTAAAAATAAAAATGTTGAAATAATTTTTGGTGATTTTTTAAAAGCTGATTTAACACCATACAAAGATAAAAAAATAGCTTATATTGCAAATATTCCTTACAATATTTCTTCACCAATTCTTGAAAAGATTTTTATAGAAACCCCAAATTTTGTTCAAGCTTCTTTAATGGTTCAAAAAGAATTTGGAGAAAGAATAATTGCAACTTCTGGAAAAAATTATAGTCCATTGAGTGTTTTTGTTCAATATTTTTGTGATGTAAAAAAACTTTTAGATGTTCCTAAGTCGGCTTTTATTCCAAATCCAAAGATAGATTCAGTTGTTTTGAAATTAACTAAGCACAATAAGTATAATGTAGATTCAAAAGATTTTTTTAAATTTATTCATATTTGTTTTTCGCAAAGAAGAAAAACTATAAGAAATAATTTAAAGTCAATAATAGATGATGTAGAATATTTTTTAGAGAGCTGTGGAATTGATTCAAAATCAAGACCTGAAACTATTTCTGTTGAACAATATTTGAATATGTATAAAGAGTATATAAAATAAAAACACCGCTAAGCGGTGTTTTTATTTTATAGTTTGAATTTTTTTATGTTTTCCATTAATTCTTCAGAAAGATTTGAAAGTTCTTTGGCATTTTCATTAACTTTTTCTGCACCATCAGATTGAAGATCTATTAAATCACCTGAGCTTTTTATTTGATTGTTTATATCCATAATAATATCGCTAACTTTGCTCATTGCAGCGCCCATTTCTTCAGAACTTGCACTTTGTTCTTCAGAATTTGCAGTTAATGTTTCTATCATCATTCCCATTTGATCTACACTATTTTTAATCTTTTCAAACTTTGTTACTACACTTTCTATATCTATTCCAGCTTTGTTCATCATATCAGATGTTTTTGAAGTTACATTATTTACGTTAAGCGACATTTTTTTAGTATCTTCTAATATAACACTTATTTTTTCTGTAGCTTTTTTAGATTCTTCAGCAAGTTTTCTTATTTCGTCTGCAACAACAGCAAATCCTTTACCAGCTTCTCCAGCTCTTGCTGCTTCAATAGCAGCGTTTAATGCCAATAAATTTGTTTGTTCTGTTATGGTATTTATTGCATCAACGACTTCTCCAATATTTTTTGCATTTTCTACAAGTTCATTTACCGTTGTTTTTGCAGAATTTGTTTGTTCAATAGCTTCATTAACCACATTTACAACATTTGTTAATGATGTATAGCCATTTTCAGCATCTTCATTAGTTTCTCCTGCCAATTCAGAAAGCTCTCTTGCAGATTCAGAAACATTTTGTGCTGCCATTGAAACTTCATTTACACCCGCACTTACTTCTTGAACATTTGCTGCAACATTTTCAGAGTTGTTTTCTATTATTTTACTTTGTTCTGCAAGTTTTTTACCCATTTCTGCCGATTCTAATGATACATCAGATAGTACTTGTGAATTTTTTTGAAGTTTTAAAGATGATTCTTTTATTTTCAATAGAGCTTCTCTTAAGTTTTCAGACATATTTTTTATTGAATTTGCCATTTTACCTATTTCATCTTTTGTTTTAACTTTTGGTATTATTGTAAGATCTCCTTCACCAAAATCATCTATATTTTTAACTAATTCTTCGAGTGGTTTTGTCATTTTTCTAGTAAAAAAGTAAGATAAAATAAATGCTATAATTAATTCTATTATTAAAATAATTACTGTCAATCTTATTATATTAGAACTTCCTTTATTTGCTTCTTTTAAGGTAACTTCACCAATTAATGCCCAATTAATTTCAAAGTGTTTAAAGTTTTTATAACTGCTTATTACTTTTTCATTTCTATAATTTTTGGTTATCATCCAACCTTCTTGCTTATTAAAGGCTTTTTCAATAGGTTCAGTTTCTATCTTTGTTTTTAATATTGTTGGTTCTTTTGAAAATCTCGAATTACTTCTCATTAATTTGTCAGTACCAACTATATAAGTTTCTCCTGTTTCCCCAAGTCCTATAGTACTTGTTAAAATATTGTTTATCTTTTCTATATGTTCTTCAATTATTAAGTATCCTTGTAATTCTCCATCGTCATTTTTTAAAGATATACCAGCAAACATTTCAGGATTACCCGTTGGTGAATATGTTTCATAATCAACCATGTGTACATTATTATCATTAGACTTTTTTAATATATTGTATAGTTTTGCCAAGTTAGTATTTTTTAATTCATTGGTAACACTTTTTATTAAGTCTGTATTTTTATTTACTGTATATAGTATTACGCCTTCTTTGTTTAAAAGCAGAATATCTCCATACCCCATTTTATTTATTACTTTTCTCAAGAAAGGTTGATATGTACTATGATTAATATCGTAAAGTAATAATTGATCTCTTTCATCATCTGTTATTTTAGAATCATCTATAGTATCAAGTTTGTTTTTAGGTTTAAATGGATTCTTTGTAATATAGGCTCTTTTAAATTTTTCAACTAACCCATCTTTTCCATAAGTATCAACTATAGTTACATAAGAGTCTTCAAAATCAAAAATTGCTTGCTTAATATTTTCAAGTTCTGAATATAATTTTAATTCTGATTCTAAACTTTCAAAAAAACCATGAAGAGTATCATGTGTTTTGGAAACTACTGCTGTCATTTTATCTGCATAACTGGAAGTTAATGAATTACTACTTATTCTTACTACAAAAAATGTGATAATTAACAATGAAAAAAATATCATTGTTATCATCAAAAGTGAAAATTTTCCCCTTAAATTCATCCCAATACCCCCTTGTATTAACATACAAAATAATTATATCATACAAGTTAAGTAAAAAAAAACAAAGAATTTAAAAATTTAATAGTAACAATTTACTCAAATTGTTCATTATTTAAAATTATATCTAAAAAAACATCAACTAAATTTGCATCAAACTGTGTTCCTCTATTTTTTTGCAATTCTTTTATAGCATATTCAATATTTAAGGCCTCTCTATAAGGTCTATTACTTGTCATTGCATTCCAAGTATCAACAACCGTTATTATTCTTGATTCTATTGGAATATCTTTTTCCAATAATCCATATGGATATCCCTTACCGTCATATCTTTCATGATGATGAAGAACTATTTTTGCTATTTCTTCAAGTTCTTCTGAAGTTTTTAAAATTTCATATCCAGATATTGGATGTTTTTTAATTTCTTCAAACTCTTCATTGGTTAATTTTGAAGTTTTATTTAAAATAGTACTTGGAACAAATATCTTTCCTATATCGTGTAAAAGTCCAGCCCAATATATTTTTTTACATTTTTCCATATTTAAGTTGAGTTTTTTAGCAACTTCAAATGAATATTTTGCAACAAATTCAGAGTGTCCTTTTGTATAAGGATCATATATTTCAAGTATTTTTATTAATGAATATATTATTTGAGAATGTAATTTTCCTTGTATTTTACTGTAATTTTTAACTGTTAAAATGGAAGAAGAAATAGTAGATAATGCTTTCATAATTCTTTTCGAATCATTTCCAAAGTGTTTATTACTTCCTTTTAAAATATCTACAGATAAGTTTCCTATATAAGTTTCTCCAACATAAATTGGAGAAATTAAGGATTCACTTATTTCCTTTGTGGCTTTTTTAAACTTTTCAAATACTTCTTTTGGCATAATATTTATATTTTTATAGTTTACATCTTTTATTATAGTAATATCCTTAACTTTTATCATGTATTCTTTTTTTAATTCAATCTTTTGTAATTCTTTTAAGTTGTGTCCAACAGCTGCAACAAATTCAAACTTATCTGTTAAAAGAGCTATACTTCCTGTATCTGCATTTGGAATTATATCTATTGCAAGTGTTAATAAATCTGAAAAAATTTCTTCTTCATGAACGTTTGAATTTATTTGAGAAATTATAGAAATTAGTTTTTCAAATATAGTATTTAACTCTTCGGTTTTTATATACATACTTTCTAATTCTGTATTTAAATCTGAGAGCTCTTCATTTGAATTTAAGATTTCTTGATTTAACTTTTCAAGTTTTTCATTTTTTTGTTCAACTTCGTTTAATAATTTTTTTATTGAAATAGTCATCATTCCCAATGATCTTTCTATTGTACCAATTTCACCTTCACTATTAATATCAAAAGTAATATCAAAATTATTATTTTTTATCAATTTTATTTTTTTTGATAAATTCTCCAAAGGTTTTGTTATACTTTTACTTGTTATTTCAGCGTAATATATTGAAATTATAAAAAATAAAGTAAACATAATTAAAAGATTTTTATTAAAGTTTAATATTTTTTTGTATATTATACTTTTATTACTAAAGATAATATATTTCCAATTTAAGAATTGAGAATTTTTTTTAAGAACTAAATATTCATTATTATCTATAAGAGCAGATTCTTTTTTTAAATTAAGATCTTTTGAAAGGGTAGAAACATCTTTGAGTATGTTAGAATTATTGTAAGTGTTTATTAAAATTCTATTTTTTTCATCTAATAATATTAAGTAAGTATCTTTAAAAGTATTAATGGTTTTTAATAATAAATAAAAATTTTTTAAACTAACTCCTATTCCCACAACGCCTAAATTATTAACATTTTTTACTATACTAACCATTAATTCTTTACTTGCTAAGGTTAAGTAAGGATCTATTATTTCAACATCACTGCTATTTATAGCTTTTAAGTACCATGGCCTTACTCTTGGATCATAATCTTTACTTAATTTGGGTATTGGATACTCTAAATATTCACCATTTGAGCTTCCAAAAAAAGCAAAAGTTGTATTTTTATGATTATTAACATAATTTTTAAATAAATTCATTGTTGTCGATGATACTTTTGTTTCTTTAATTATGGAAGATAAAGATGAAACATCTGCTTTTTTTCCTTCAATAAAAAAGTTTATTGCATTATCAATTAATTTAATGCTTAATTCTGAGTTTTTAATGAATTCATTATTTGTATCTTTTTTTTCATTTATATAAAATATTGTTTCATAAGCAATGGATATAAATAAAACAATTAAGATTATTGATAATAATATTTTATTTTTTATTTTCAATTTTGTTTCACCTCCACTATAAATATTATACAACATTTTAATAACATTAAAAAATACTTTAATTTTTTAATTAAAAGTACTCCATCTTTTCTAATAAATTCATACGTATTTTTTTGAAAATTTCACAAATATATAACTTGATTATGTTATAATTAATAAATAGTATTGGCAAAATTTATTTGGAGGAATTAAATGAATAAAATAAGATATGAATTATTACACGTAGATAAGTATACTGGAGCTAGACGCGGTCGTATACATACTAAAAGAGGAATTATTGAAACACCAGTTTTTATGCCTGTTGGAACTAATGCAACGGTAAAAGGTTTAACTGGAAGAATGATTGAAGAAGTTGGATCAGAAATAATATTGGCAAATGCATTTCATTTGTTTTTAAGACCCGGTCTTGAAGTTTTAAATCATTTTAATGGAATTCATAACTTTATGAATTGGAAAAAACCTCTTTTAACTGATTCTGGTGGATTTCAAGTTTTTTCATTGAAAGGGAGAAAAATAACAGAAGAAGGTGTAACCTTTAAATCTCCATTAGATGGTTCAACAATAATGATTAGTCCAGAAAAGTCAATGGAAATACAACAAACAATAGGTTCTGATATAGCAATGGCATTTGATGAATGTGTTGATACCAAAATTACTGATTATAATTATTTTAAAGAATCTGTAGATAGAACATTTAGATGGGCTAAACGTTCTTATGAAGCTCATAATAGAGATGATCAAGCATTATTTGGAATAGTGCAAGGGGGACTTTATTCAGATTTGAGACAAAGAAGTTTAGAACAAATAATTTCCATACCTTTTGATGGTTATGCTCTTGGTGGTTTAGCTGTTGGAGAACCTTATCAAGAATCTGAAAAAGTTTTAAAAGAGTTTGCAAATAAGCTTCCACAAGATAAACCAAGATATATAATGGGAATAGGATCTCCAACAATGATGCTTTTGTCTGTGGAAAATGGAATGGATATGTTTGATTGTGTATTGCCTACAAGAATGGGAAGGCATGGAACTGCTTTAACTTGGAAAGGCAAACTAAATTTAAAAAATTCAAAGATGACATTTGATGATAAACCTATTGAAGAAGGTTGTACATGTTATGCTTGTCAAAATCATTCTAGAGGTTATATAAAACATCTATACAAAAGAGATGAATTACTTGCAAAAACATTAATTAGTATTCACAATCTTCATTTTAATATTTCATTTGTAAAAGCTATGAGAAAAGCTATAGAAGAAGATAGGTTTAGAGAATTTAAAGAAGAATTTTTTAAAACATCAACATATCCTTTGAAAAATTAAATTTTAAGGAGGGATTTTTATGAAGTCTTTTGTTAAGTATTTTAATGATTTACATGGAGCTTTTCATAATGATTTAAACTTACAAAAAAACATTTATGAGATCCCAAAACTTTTTAATAAACATGTATCGATACTTTTAAAAAGTATTTATTCGGATTTATCAAAAAACATTTTAACTGATATTTATTTTGATGAAAGTTCAGAAAAACATTTTATTATTTCTGATGAACTTTTAGAAATAATAAAAGAAGATTGGAATAATAGTGATTTAAAAGTCTTAATTGAAAAGATGGCTAAAGAAACTTATGATAGAATAATTCATTTAAAAAAAGATAATGATAAAACAGAAACTTATAGAAAAATTTAAAAAGGCACATCTTTGATGTGCCTTTTAAGTTAAAACTTGAGGTGATTCTATTGAAAAAAGAAAAGTACTTTTGGATTTTTTCCACATTAATATATATTGCTTTAATAATATATTTATCTGTTTCAAAACCTATAGTAAATTACTCTGATTTTAAAGGTGAAGATAAAATAATACATTTTATAGCTTATTTTATAGGTGCTGATTTAACTTTCATGGCTGTTAGTGAACTTAAAAAATTTTATTTAAAAATACTTACTACACTTAGTTATTTATCATTGCCTATAATTACAGAATACTTACAATCTTTTTCAAAGTATCATGTTTTTGATATAAAAGATATGTATGCTGGCTTTTTAGGTATGTGCATTGGATTTTTTTATTTTTTATCTAAAAAGATAGCCTTTAAGGATGTGGTAAAATGAAAAAAGTATTGGTCTTTATATTCATATTAATAATTTGTTTATCATTCTCAAGTGTTTATATAAAAAATGGATATTTAAATTTTGTTATAACAGGAAGAGATACTTCAGAAAATATTCAATTGGTCTTTGAAGATAAAAATTATGATTTTTTTTATATAAATGGAAAATTAAAGTGTTATATTCCACTTCCAAAAGATGGAATATATTCGTTTTATTATTTGAAAAAAAATAATAAAATTTTAGAAAAAACTATATTTCAAAAAAACAATAAAAATATAATTTATATCATCAATGGAAAAATCAGTAACCCAAATAGCTTTGCAAATACATATTATGTTCTTGAAAATACTAATAAAATAACTGCTTATGTTGAAAAAAATGATTTAGATTATTTTTATGATACATCAATTTTTGGAAATATAAACTTAATATCTCCATATTTTACTTTTAAATCTAATTATGATTTTGGATATTCAAAAACTCCATATGCTTATATGAGTTTTATGGGTTTTCTTGGAAATGAAACTTTAAATCTTGGTTATAAAAATACATTAATGACTGGGAGAGGGTATTATTTAAAGTATTATACGAATTTTTTTGAAAAAAAGTATTTTTTTTCAATAAGAGATTATTCTGGTGCTGATAAAGTTTCAAAAGAAAATTATGAGATTATTCCAGTTTATTTTTTTAATTATGATGGTTTGTTTGATATAGAATATCGTGCTTATGACAATCCATTAAACGTTGGTTCCTTATATACTGTTGTGGGTAATGATTTTAAAGTTGGAATGCTTTGGTCATCTTCTAAACAGGCAGATTTAAATTATCTTTGTCCTGAAAAAGAAAAAAAATCTCCACTATTAATCTTTTATGCAGGAAATAATGATTTGTCTTTAAATTTTGGATATTATAATTATTCAGAGCCATATTATCTTGCAACAAAGTCTATAGTTAAAGAAGGAATGAATACTTATTACTATTATTTTAATGTGGATTTTTTAAAAAAAGGATTAACTTTATACTTTACAATAAATTGGATTCCAGAAATATATGCTTATATAAATTATGCAGATGAGCTATGGGGTTTTTCTAATATTGCTTATAATTTTTATTTAGATAATTTAAGAATTTATCCGCTTTTACAAGTGTACTATTATAAGGATATAAAACTTCAGTTTAAATTGTATGGTGAATTAAAAACAAACTTTGGAATTTTTAAAGGCGGTATAGGAACAACAACCTATAATTCTGTATGGGATGGATGGACAATAAAAGAAGAAAAACAAGATTTGAAATTTAATCTAAATTATGAATATTCATTTTAATGGAGGTGCACATGAAACCAAAATATTCAATAATATATATAGATTTAAAACCAGATTATGCTAAATTACATAATTTACCAATAAAATTACCAGTTTTACTTGAAGATTTTCAAAAAGCAAGTAAAACAAACAAACTACCTTTAGATATAATATTAAGGGGACTTGAGGCTGCAAACGAAGTTTCAAAAGATGATTATTATAGATCATATTTAGTTTTTTATTATTTTGAAGCTTTTAAAATGAATCTTGAAAAAGATTTAACTTTGGCAAAAAAATATCTTGAAAAAGCAAAAGAAACTTCTTATGATTATAGATATCATTTTTATAACGCTTTGTATTTGAAAAAAATAAAGGAAGTTGAACTTTCTGAATTTGAATTTAAACAATCAATTTCAATGAATGGTAACTTTGCTTATTCTTACTATGAACTTGGCAATTTAATGTTTGAAAGAAAAATTTACGATGAAGCGTTTGAATATTATCAAAAAGCAATAGATGTGAATAGAGAATTTGTTCTACCTAATTTGAAGATAGCGGATGTTTATGCCGAAAATGGTAGATTTACTGAAGCGCTTGAATATTTAAAAAAATGCTTAGATATGGATAAGAATTTTATACCAGCTTATCAAAGAATTGGGGTTATTTTTAATCAAATACAAAGATTTATTGATTCTGTGAATTTTCATGAAAAAGCTCTTAAATTAGATTCAAAAAACTTTGAACTATATTATAATTATGCTTATGCACTTTCAAAATTGGGAAGACATAGAGATGCTATTAAAGCCCTTGAAAAAGCTGCTGAGTTAAATAAAAAAGATTATATATTTCATGAATTATCTTTAGAATATAAAAATATTGGTGAATATATTTTAGCTTTTGAAACCGAAAAGAAAGCTTTTGAACTTGCAACTGATAAAAACAAAGAATTAATAAGGATTACATTATTAAAGTTATCAACTATAATGGAAGATGAAGAATTATTTTTTAAACTCTATAATGAAAATGAAGATTTGAAAAATAATTATAAAACATTTAAAATGATTTTTGAACTTTCTTCTGGAAATATTGAAGAGGCAATAAAAGATTTATCATTTTTAAATACAGAAGGTTTATTTTTATCTTTACCTTATAGATTACAAAATATAGAACAATTTGTAGAAAAGTTAGAAAAAAATGTAAATAAAGATATTGAAAAATCTATATTTGAAAGCTTCAATGAAGAAGGTATATTAATACCAGAACTTTTAGCAGAAAAACTAAAAGAAAATAAATTTAATGGAACACATATAGGATGGTTAAAAGAAAAAAATACTGATTCAAAAATGATGCCAAATGGTTTAGAAATAATAACAAACTCATTGCTTTTATCGGGATTTAACTATGGATTATCTGAAAGAATTTCAACTGTATTGTCTAAATATTTATGGAAGGATGGACTTGGAATTGCTTTTGGAAGAATTTTGTTGAGAATTTATCAAGATAGAATATTTGGAGAAAATTCTACTGTTGAAGTTTTTGTTCAAAATACTATTGAAGAAATTAAAGACTTAAGCTTTAAATTTGCTAAAGTACTTTCTGAATACGAAAGTTATTTTATGGACTTTGATACTTTATTAGAAATAAAAATTAAAAGTTTTGAAGATGCTTTAAAGGTTTTAATTTCTGGTATGACATTGAATTTGAGCTTACAAGAAATATTAGACTCTGAATTTAATGATGATAAAATAAAAGAATTACTTAGATTTTTAGTCGTAATAGACTTTTAGGAGTGTTTTATATGAAAAAGTTAGGGTTAATACTTTTTGTATTGTTTTCTACCTTTATATATGGAGTATCTATACAAGTAATTTCTCCAAAAAATAATGATAAAAATGTTGATATAAAAAGTATATTTAGATGGAATATAGATGAAAAATTAGATATCAAGTACGATTTATTTTTATCAAAAGATATTTCTGATTTAAATAAAAACATTAAGCTTGAAAAGACTTATTCTAACTTTTATGCAGGAGATGTTTTAGAACCTAATACAACATATTATTGGAAAGTAATTGGTTACTATGAAGATAATAAAATTGAAAGTAATATTTTTAAGTTTAAAACAAGAAACTTGAAAAAAGGAGATATTTCTTGGATTTTTTTTGGAAATTATAAAAATGTTTTTAAAATAAAAGACATGTTTATAGGAATTAAAGAGACTTCAATTGATATAATAAAAGATAAAAATGTAATTTTTACAAAAAAATATAAAGATAAAATTATTGATGTTTCAATAAAAGATAAAATATATGTACTATTCAATAATACTTTTTCTATATTAGATTTTAAATTAAATGAAGAATTATTAAAAAAATTCAATGATACTTTTATAAAAATTCAAGATAATTTTATTTTATCTAAAAATGGAATATATCAAATATATGATGATAACATTGAAAAAATATCTGATTTAAATGCAAAAAAAATTATAAAGGTAAAAGATAAAATATATGTATTTACAGAAAATTACTGTTATCTTTTAAAAAATAACATTAAAAAAAATGTTTATAATTTAAATGGCAAATATGTAGATTCTTTAAAATTATTTCAAAATAATAATATATTGGTAATGACGAATAATGGATTGACTTTATATAATCCAAACTTTGAAATAATTTCTAAATATGATTTTCAAATTAAATATGATTCTTTAAAAAGAAAAATTTTTGATTTTTTAGGAACTTCAGTAATAATATCTGGAGATAGAACATTGATATTTTTTGATTCTAATTTGCAAATACAAAGTTCTAAAACTTTAAATCAAAAAATAGATTACTTTGTTCCAATAAATAAAAAAGAGTATATAGTGTTTGGTGAAAGTATAAAGTCTTATGATATATCTGGAAAAACACTTTGGTACTATGGATCTATTAATTCTTTAAAAATAGTATCAAAACCAAGAGTTTATAAAAATTCTGTTCTTGTTGGTATAAAAGATTATGTAACAAAGTACATTGAATTTTATGATTTCTTTGACTACATAAAAGATGTAGATAGTGATTTAAAAATCAGCATTCCAACAGATACCACAAAAAATAGTTCAAATACAAATGTTTCAACTAAAATTACATTAAATAGCTCAACTACTAATATTTCAACAGATACCACAAAAAATAGTTCAAATACAAATGTTTCAACTAAAATTACATTAAATAGTTCAATCACTAACATTTCAACAGATACTATAAAAACATCAGAATTATCAACTCAAACGATAAACAAAGTAATTAACACTTTAAAGAATAATAAAGAAATAAATAAAACAATAATTTATGCAAATAAACTATTAAAATCTTTATTTGAAAATAATAAAATAAAGATACAAACAAATTTAAAAGAAAACATAAACACAAGAAAATTTAATTTAGAAATAAACTCATCAAAGATAAAAAAGTTTGTAATGTTGTTAGAAACAAAAGATTCTTCTTTAACAACAATTGTGGGAACAACTACAACCCTTAATTTAGATGAAGAAAAAACTTATACCTTAAAGTTAAAACCTTTAAAGTATAAAAAATTTATTTATGTTAAAACCTTTAAAACAACTTTTTTTAACATTGTAAAAGAATTTATAAAACCATATGATCAATATTCTTATGGAGCAATTGCTGATAATGATAATTTTTATATGTATGGATATGAAGAAAAAAATGATTGGAATGCAAAGTTATGGATATTTAATAAATATTTAGAACCTAAAAAAGAAATGACTTTTGGTGGTCCAAAAACAGAATTTTTTAAAGATGCAATTATAACTCACGATTCTACTGTATCAACAAATATAATATTGGTTGGAGATACAACATCAGTTGGATTAAATGGAAATGCTTATATGGTAAATACTACAACAGATGGTACTGTAAATTATGAAACAAATTATGGAGATATCGGAAGAGATAGTGGAATTATTGTAAAAAATATAGATGAAAATAATTATATTATGGGAGGAAATATTTTTGTAAATAATAGATTATCAGATATTTTCTTAACCAAATATACAAATGAAGGTACAAGAATTTGGATAAACACTTTTGGAGGAAAGAGTATAGAAATATTAACTGATGTCCTTCCAACTAAAGATAACGGATTTTTAGTAGTAGGAATGACGAAATCATTTGGATATGGTGGATATGATGTTTATGGAATAAAATTGAATTATTATGGAAAAGAAGTATGGTCTAATACTTACGGAGATTCAAATGATGATAAACCAGTTGGATTTTTCAAGTATAAAAATACAATATATATTTTTTATGAAAATTATTCTGATACAGTAAATCATTGTTATGTAAAAATAAGTTCAAAAAATGGATTTGGAAGTTCTGTAAGAATAAAATCAAATTATAATGAAAAGATAAACGGTATAAAAAATATAGATGGAACTATATATTTATATGGGTATAGAGAAGAAAATAATATGAAAAACGGTATAATTTATACGCTTAACGTAAATGAAGGTACCTTATCTTTGGTAAAAAAATACGAAAATTTTGAAATAACAAGTTTATCAAAAATGAATACTTCTTTTTATATAAGTGGAAATACTTTAAAAAATAATTCAATGAATTTAAAAATACTTAAAGTTAATACTATAAAAGATGAGGTGGATAATTAATGGATTTATGTTCAGCATATGGAAGATGTGGTGCTTGTTCAAAACTTGATATAGATTATGAAAATCAATTAAAGGAAAAAGAGGATAAAGTATTAAAAATATTTGAAAATTTAAAGCTATCTCCAAAAAGATACCATGGAATAATTGGTTCTCCAGAAATATATGCTTATAGGAATAAAATGGAGTATACTTTTGGAAATGAAGCAAAGGATGCACCACTTATTGTTGGTTTTAGAGGTAGGAAAAAAAAGTTCGATGTTTTTTATACACCAGATTGTAAACTTGTTGATGATGACTTTAATAAGATAGTTGTTTGTACAAAAGAATTTTTTTCTTCAAGAGATTATACTTTCAGAAATTATAGAAAACATACAGGATATTTAAGGCATTTATCTGTAAGAAAAGGTATAAATACAAATGAAATATTGATAAATATAGCAACTGATTTTACCGATGAAAATGATGGCGATATACAATTATGGGCAGAAGAATTAAAAAATTTAAAATTAAATGGAAAGATAGTATCCATTTTGCACAGTAAAACAACCTCAAAAGGAAATGTTTTAAAAGCTGATAAACTTGAAGTAATCTTTGGAGATATGTTTTTTCATGAAAAGGTTCTTGATTTAAGTTTTAAGGTTGGACCATTTTCATTCTTTCAAACGAATACGCATGGGGCTGAAGTATTGTATTCAACAGCTATGAAATACGTTGAAAATGCAGATGTTGCTTATGACTTGTATTCTGGAACGGGAACAATAGCTTCATTATTATCAAAGTATGTAAAAAAAGTGTATGCAGTTGAATTAGTTGAAGAAGCAGTTAAAATGGCAAAATTAAATGCTGAAATGAATAATATAAACAATGTTGAGTTTTTATGTGGAGATGTTAAAGACAAAATAAAAGAACTTCCAAAACCAGATTTTGTTGTTTTTGATCCACCACGTGCAGGACTCAATCCAAAGGTTATTTCATTTATAAAAAGACAATCGTTTAAAAAAATAATATATGTATCTTGTAATCCAGAAACCTTAGCACAAGATTTAAAAGCTTTAGAAAATTTTTATTCAATAGAAGATTTACACATAGTAGACATGTTTCCACACACTCCTCATGTGGAATCAGTTTGTTTGTTGGTGAAGAAATAAATAAAAAAATATAATAAATTCTAAAAAAAACAGGATGAAATCCTGTTTTTTATATTTTAAAGTAATTTTGATATAATAAAATATAAAGAATTAGAATTGAGGAGATGATTCTATGAAACGATTGCCAATAGGACAAAGTGATTTTAAAACTATAATAGAAGAAGATATGTATTTTGTAGATAAAAGTTTGTTAATCAAAGAAGTTATTGAAAGTGGGAATGTTTTATTAATAACAAGACCAAGAAGGTTTGGGAAAACTCTCAGTCAATCTATGATGAAGTACTTTTTTGATATTACTCAAAATAACGATTACCTCTTTAAAAACTTAAAGATATACAAAGAAAAGAACATAATAGAAAAACATTTGAACAAACATCCTGTTATATACATCACCTTTAAAGATTTAAAATCTAACAACTTAAAAAAGATGCATGATTTATTAATTTCTGAACTTTCAACTTTGTACATTGATCATAAGTATGTTTTAGATGTTTTAGATAATGAAGAAAAAATTATATATGATAAAATAATGGATAGAGAAGCTTTAGATGCAGATTATGAAAACTCTATAAGAAACTTATCAAAGTACATGGAAAGATACTATGGTAAAAAGGTAATAATATTAATAGATGAATGTGATATTCCTATAAAACAAGCATATTTGTATGGATACTATGATGAAATAACTCCTTTAATTGGAAACTTATTTTCCTCTGCGTTAAAAGATAACGTATACCTTGAAAAAGCAGTGTTAACAGGTATAACTGGTGTAACAAAAGGAAGTATATTTTCTGGATTAAATAATATTGAAGTTTCAATCGTACTGAGTAATTTATTAAATGATAAGTATGGATTTACAAAAGAAGAAGTTGAAGAAACACTTAAGTATTATGAGCTTGAATATGAAGAAAAAGAAGTTATAGATTGGTACAATGGTTATAACTTTGGCGGTGTTGAAATTTACAATCCTTTTTCTATAATAAATTTAGTAGATGAAAAAAAGATAGGTCTGTATTGGATGAATACGAGTGGAAATTATTTAATAAGAAAGTTAATAAAAGAAGGAAGTGCTGAATTAAAAGATAAAATAGAAAAATTAATAAATGGTGAAGAAATTGAAAGTAAAATAAATGAAACTATGGTTTATGGTGATTTATACTTAAATTCAAATGAATCAATATGGACATTATTTTTATTTAGTGGTTACTTAAAATGGATTAAAGAAACAAAAGAAGGTTATAGAAGATACACACTTGCTATTCCAAATAAAGAAGTAAGAATGTTTTATGAAGATACAGTATTATTAATGCTTGAAGAAGGAAATATACAATTAGATAACATACTAATAAACTTAATAAATGGACATATAGAAGAGTTTAAAGAAGACTTTCAAAAACTAACTATGAACACATTGAGTTACTTTGATGTTAGCGGAGAAGAACCAGAAAGGTTCTATCATGGACTGATACTTGGAATGAGCGTTGGTTTGAAAGAAAAGTATATAATAAAGAGTAATAGAGAAACAGGACTTGGAAGAGCAGATGTTGTTTTAATACCAAAAGATAAAACAGATAAAGGAATAATAATAGAGTTTAAAAAGTTCTATAAAAATGAAAAAACACTATTAAATAGTGCTCAAAATGGATTAAAACAGATAAATGAAAAGAAATATGAAGAAGAGATAAAAAGTTATGGAATAAATGACATAATAAAAGTTTCAATAGCTTTTGATAAAAAAGAAGTTGAAATTGTTAGTAATTTAGATAAAGAAGAAAATAATGAAAGAAAAGATTTAGAGTATGAATTAAAGTTAAAATCTATAGAAACAGCAAAAAAATTAAAAGAAATGGGATTAACAAAAGAACAAATAATTCAAGTGACTGGTTTGTCAATGGAAGAAATAGAAAATTTATAAAATATAAAATTAAATTAATAAAAAATAAAATATTGTTGAGTAGGTGAATTATGACTTTAGATGATCTTTTTTTTAAGTATAAAGCAAATATAACTAAAAAATTTGATAACTTTCCTAAGTATACAAGAAGACAAACTTTAGCACGTTTTCTTGCAAGATATGAATTGTTTAAAAAAATTCAAAATGTAAAAGGTAATATAGTGGAATGTGGTGTTTATCATGGTGGTGGAGTAATGAGTTGGGCAAAATTTTCTACTATTTTTGAACCATATGCATTGTATAGAAAGGTAATTGGATTTGATACTTTTGAAGGATTTCCAAGTATTCATGAAAATGATAAAGTTAGAGAAGATATAAAAAATAAAAATTTAAAACCCAAGGGATTAAAGCCGAATTATGATGTTTATGAAGAAATGAATGAATTAATGGAACTTTATAATATGAATAGATATTTAAGTAACTTTCCAAAGGTTGAATTAATTAAAGGTGATGCAATAAAAACTATACCAGAGTATGTTGAGAATAATAAACATTTAGTTATTTCTTTATTGTACCTTGATTTTGATTTATATGAACCAACAAAGATAGCGTTAGAATATTTGTTTCCAAGAGTAGTAAAGGGTGGGATAGTTGTTTTTGATGAAACAAATAATAATTTATGGCCAGGTGAAACTGTTGCAATAATGGAAAAGTTTGGCTCATTTAATAATTTAAAGGTACAAAAATTTGATTTTGAACCTAAATTATCTTATGTAATTTTGTAAAGGAGAAAAAATGGAAAAAAGAGATTATAGATTTTTGGAAATGGTATCAAAGTATGGTTCTTATTCAAAACCATTAATAAATTATACTAAAAAAACGACAAAAAATGAGAATATTTTATTTTATATAAGAGCTTTAGAATTAAAAAATGATGATGAGTTTAAAAATTTTATTATAAAAGCTTTAGATTTATGTAATGATAAGAATGTTAAATATTTATTGTTGGGAGAGTATTTATTTTATTTAAAAAAAGTAAATGTTAAAAAAGCTTCTATATTATATCAAAGATTAAAGTCTGAAATGCATAAAATACCTCCACTTTCAAGGAATACTTTGGTTGGAGGTTTTTTTAGTTTTGAGGCATCTATTGAAACTTCAAAAACTATTAGATTATGGGGTAAAAGTTATACTTTAGATGAATCTTCTTATATTTTTATAAATATAGGAAGAGCTAGAAAATTAACTTCTGAAAATAAAATAAAAAAAGCAATATCTACATATTTAAAGATGTTAAAAACATCTGTTAAAATTCCACATGTTAGTGCAATTTTAATAATTTTGAATAATGTTTCATGGTATTTAGCTTATGATCATCCCAAAATTTCGTATAAGTTTGTAAATTATTTAATGTATTATATAGGATATTATATTGAAAGTTTTAAAGATATAGAAATGTATATAGATACGTATATTCATGTTTTAAAACACAATAATGAAAATAAATTTTTTTATTTAACTTCATTTGTTTATGAAATAGATGAAGTTTTTTATAAAAAATATATTAATGAAAATTATTATTCTTTAAATACATCGTCTTATAAAAATAATAGTACTTTAAAAAATTTTATTAAAAATAATATAAAAAATATACATAATGCTTATAAAAAAACAGGAATTTCAAATAAAACTTTTTATTCTATACTGGATAATAAAACAGAAAAAATAAATTCAAAAACATTACAAAAATTAATTTTGAGTTTAAATATAAAATATAATAATAATCTTCCATTTGAAATTATAAATGAATTAAAGAAATTAAATATAAAGAATTATAAGTTAAAATTAAATTTTGATAATACTTTTATTATAAAAGTATTATCAAATTATATGTCAAAGGAAAATAGAAAGAAAAATTATCCTTTTATAAGTAAAAATATAAAAAATATAATAAATGACATTTTAAATAATAATATTGAATTAATTCAAGAAAATCTAAAATTAAAATTATTTATAATAGAGTCTATAGAAAACTCTCATTGTATATATGAAGGAAGAAAAAAGTTAGCAAAAATATTTCTCTATTCTTTAAAAGATGATAAATTAAAAAAATTTATAAATAATTATTTAGAATTAAAAGAAAAAGATAAAAAAATAATGGATATTTTTATTAGGAATTATTCAAGATATTTAAAAAATTCTTTTAGTATTGAAACAAATAAATATTTAGATGAATTTTGTAAAACTTTTAAATTAAAAAAGAAAACTGCTATTACAGCTTTTTGGTGTTTTAATGAAAATGATCAAAAAAAATTTTTAAGAATTATAAAAAAGTTTGATTAAAATTTTTATTTTTTTTTAAAATATAGTATAATTATATATTAATTCGAAAGGGGTGTTTGAAGTGAAAAAAATATTTTTATTGTTTACAATGATGTTATTATTCATTAATGTTTTTTCAATGGTAAAAGTTGTAGATAAAAATTTGAAGTTATATGGATCAACAGACGCAAATAAAGGTGATATTCTTGTAGAAAATGATGAAGTTGGTTTTATTGTTGGCGGTTTAAATAATAAAAATTCAGGTAGAATTATTGATGTATTTTCACAAAAGTATAAGTACGATACTTTAGATGTGATGAGATATTTTATATCTGGAGAAACATTAAAAAATACAGATTTAAAGTTTATAAATAATGGAGTTGCTTTAACACAACTCGGTTCAAAATATTCCATTGAAACAACTTATACGTTAAATAAAAACACAATTTTTGTTGTTTCTAAAATTAAAAATATTTCTAAAAAACAACAATTTTTAAAGTTTACAGATATTTTAGATTATACTTCTTCTATGCCTTACTTTGTATCTAAAAAGTTTAATGGTAAAAATAACTTTATGATTCAAGAGAATAATGTTGCTTTATATTATGATTCTTATAATTCAACTAAGATATTTAAAATAATAAATATAAAAAATACAACTGCAATAACTCCAAAATATCAAAAGCTAAAACCAAATGAAACAACAACAATTTCAAGATTTATTAAGATTGATAAAAGTATATCAAATTTTCAAAAAGAATTATTGAATGAAAGTAAAACTTATACAGTCAGTATAAAATTGAGGAATACAATTCCTGCAAGAGATATTTTAACAGAAGTAGTAGATTTTAAAGGGAATATAATTTCAACTGGATATACAAATGAAAATGGAGATGTATCGTTTAATCTTCCTAAAGATAATTATTATGTAATGCCAGTTTTTGGAACTTTAAACTTTGAAAAGATTTCGTTAAATGAAAAAACATCTTTAAATATAAATATAAAAAAAGAAAATGAATTTTTATATAAACCATTTTTAACTGCGAAAAACACAGATGGAGTTATAGTTAATTTCAAACTTTTATATCCAGATCTTGCAACTGTAGTTGTTTATGATAATCAAAAAGAAGTTGGAAGATATAAAACAAATTATACTACAAATGTGCATCATATAAGAATAACTGGTTTAAAACCAAATAAAAAATATGAATATATGGTATTTGTTGGAAATAAATATACAAAACCTCTTGAAAGTTCAATTTATTATTTTAAAACTTTTAGTGAAAAACCACAAAAATTTGTTTTTGATGTTTATGGAGATACTAGGAGTTATGAAAAAAAACATAAAGAAGTTGTTATTTCAATGTCAAAAACAAATCCGGATTTTGTTATAAATACTGGAGATTTAGTTGAAAAAGGTAATTATGAAAAAGATTGGATAAAGTTTTTTTGGGCATTAGAACCTTTAGCTCCTTATACGGCTTATTATCCAACTCTTGGAAATCATGAATATAACAATATTTTTTATTATAGAGCATTTGATTTACCAAATGGTGGAGGAGATTATAATAGAAGATGGTATTCATTTGATTATGGAAGTGTTCATTTTACCATGATTGATTCAAATATTTCACCTAATGATACGGCTTTTAAAGCTCAAATTAATTGGTTGAAAAATGATTTGAATTCAACAAATAAAACTTTTAAAATTGTATTTTTTCATCACCCATTCTGGACAACGTCTCAACAATATGGACCTATGGCAGAAAATAAAGAAGATGGAAATGAATTAATAAAGTATTGGATGCCAATATTTAAACAATATGAGGTTGATGCTGTAATGAATGGTCATATACATGCTTATGAAAGATATGAAAAAGATGGAATAGTGTTTATTACAACTGGAGGTGGAGGAGCTCCTTTAGATACAATTCATACTGCTACACCTTTACCATGGATAAAAAAAGATATAATAGATTATACTCATTTTGTACAAGTTGAAGCTACATCAAATACATTAAGTTTTACTGTAAAGGCCGTATCTCAACTTTTAGATGCTGATAAACTTGTTTATAAAAATGTTGAGGGGAAAATATTGGATGAATTTAAAATAAAAAAATAAAAAACAACCTTCAAACCATTGGTTTGAAGGTTGTTTTTTGGGGAGTATATATTTATGAAAAAAGTAATCGGTATATATTTTTTATAGTTCTAATTGATTAACTGTTTTTGGAATATCATTATTTGATAAGTTTAAATCTTTTACATTAGAAACTCCAGCAATTATAGCAAGTGCCATAATAAACATTAAAGTTTTTTTCATGTAATCACCTCCAAGTTACTTAAATAATACTCTTTGGAACTTAAAAGAAACTTAAAAAAAGACGTGAATATAAAATATTCACGTCTCCCGGAGTTTTAAGGTTTTATAGTTGCCGTCAAATTAACATTATAATTTTGGTTTGCTTTGAAATTGTAACTTCCATCATATCCCCAATAATCTCCTGAATCTATTTTTCCATTATTATTATTATCTTGCCATACACATACATAAGATGTATAACCTGTTTGAACTTCATTTAATTGATAATGACCGTTTACAACTTCTTGTGTATCACTTATTACTACATAACCACCTTGCCAATAATCATAACCTAAAACAAAAGCTTTTAATTTAGCTGTTGTTGGTGGTGTGCTACCTCCACCATTTCCACCATTTCCATTATCATTATATGTAAGAGCATTATAAGCATTAATTAAACCTGCGCCATAGTAATTATCATATCCAGTATCTCCTAAATCAGTTGCACTATTTCTTAGTACATTTCTAATATCTTCTGGATTTTTTATACCGTGAGCGTATAATAAAGCTGCTACTCCAGCTACGTGTGGTGATGCCATTGATGTACCTTGCATGAAAACATATGTGTCTCCAGTATCTGGTTTCCAAGTTGTACTTAAAACACCATCAGCATAGCCATCATTATTTTGATCAACTTGTGTATCTCCACCTGGAGCAACAACATCTAATTCTGGTCCATAATTTGAATACCATGCTCTTTTTAAATCATATCTTACAGAACCAACAGCTATAGTTTCAGGGTATTTTGCTGGATAAGAAATTGATCCATTGTCATTACCTGAAGCAGTAACTATTGTTACACCTTTATCATGAGCATACTTAACTGCATCTGCTAATGTTTGAGCGTTAGCTCCTCCACCAAGACTCATATTTATTATGTTTGCACCATGATCTGCAGCATATCTAATACCTAAAGCAACATTGTCAAGCGAACCTGAACCATCTGCACCTAAAACTCTTATAGGCATTATTTTTATTCCGTAACCACCCCAAGCTACACCTGATACACCATTTGAATTGTTTGTAAGAGCTGCTATAGTACCTGTTACATGAGTACCATGACTTTCATCTTTTGCAGGATCAGTAGGATCAGAGTCATTATCAACAAAATCATGACCAGTTACAAATATTCCTTTAAGATCAGGGTGTGTTAAACTAACTCCAGTATCTACTACTGCAACTATGACATTTTCACCTTTTGAAATCTCCCATGCTTTTGGAAGATCTATTGTGTTGTAATGCCATTGATATGTATAATAAGAATCATTTGGAGTTACTGAAAAAGCTTTATATACATAGTTTGGTTCTATATATTCAATATTTGAATTATTTTTTAAGCTTTTTACAGTTTGTTCATCTGCTTTTATAACAGAGAGTTTATAGCTGTTGTCTAATTTGTTTGTTTTTAAAACTTCTACATTTAAACCTCTTGTTTGTGGAAAAGAATTTTTATATTTTACAACATATTCACCTTTAATCCAATCTTTTCCAGCATAAGAATTTAACTTAGTTGAAACTTCAAAATTTTTTAAAGATAATGATATTTAATTTATAAAACTATTTTAAATAAAAGATTTTATGCTTTTTCAAAAAAATAATATTTTTATTTTTTTGAAAAAACTACACAAAAAATAAATTTAAGCTTATATTTAAAAGAATATATAAAAAATAATTAGAGTTTATTTTGATTGCTTTTTAATCTTTTTTTATCTTCATACATTTTTTGGTCAGCTATTTTTATTAATTCATTAATATTCATTTTATTTTGATATTCTTCTATACCATGAGCAACGACAACTTTAAATTTTTTTTCATTGGTTGAATTTATTTCTTCAAACTTTTTGTTTATTCTATTCCAAATTTTTTCAGCATTTTCTTTATCACATTTTGGAAATAAAATTAAAAATTCATCTCCACCAATTCTTCCTACTATATCTACTTCACGAACAGTTTCTTTAAGTATTCTTGCAACTGTTTTTATTAAATCATCACCATAATCATGACCAAGAGTATCATTTACTTTTTTTAAATTATTAACATCGGCAAAACAAACACAAAATTTATTATGTTCTCTATTAGATAATTTTATTAATTCATTTAAAAAATTCATTACAATTCTTCTATTGTATAAATGAGTAAGTTCATCATATGTTGCATATTCTTTTATTAATTCTTCATTGTATAATTTTTGATAATTATACCTTGTTATAATATATGAAACAATAAGTATTATTATTATCATAAATATATATAATATTAAGGTATTAAAAAATAAATTATTACTTATTTTTTTATAATCATCATTTTTTATGTATGAAACAACTTTCCATGTTGTTTTATTTTTTATATTTGAAAATAATTTTAAATCTATTGTATTAAATACATAGATTATATTTTTAAATTTTATAGTTCCACTTTTTTTTGAAAAAACTTCTTTTGAAACTTCTGGATAATAGTTTTTAAATGTTTTATCTTTTTCTCCAAACATAAATCCCCATTCATCTTCTTTATTTGGAGTTATTAAAAAGTATCCATCTTCATCTAATAAATACATTCTTTTTCTTATATTTTTAAATTCTTCTATAAAATTATTTCCAATATAGTTTAAAACTATGTAACCAATTTTTTCTCCATCATAATAATATGGTTGTAAAAATCTTATTGTTGGTTTATAAGGTACTTCAATTTCTTTTTTTTCAACATTCAAATCAAAATAAGAAACATAAATTTCATCTTTTTTTATATATTTCATATCTTTAAAATAATATCTATGAGATTTGTTTTGTAGCTCATCTTTTTTTAAAACTTTTATGTTTCCATTATTATAATTAACTCTCATTTGTTCGTTTCCATTTAAATCGATAAATCTTATTTGATCATAAACCTTTTTATACTTTGAAAAATTAATGATTTCTAATTGTGAATTTTTTAAAGAAGAAATATTTTTATTGAGATAAGATGCTCTATAAGGAATTTCACTATAAGATAAAAAATTTAAGTCTTTTGTTAAATCTTCCATAAAAACTTTTATAAATTCATTTTGAAGTGAAATTTTATTTTTTTCATTTTCTAATAGTATATTAATATAATTATTCATACGAACTTTGTATGTGAAAAACACTATAAATGAAAGTATAATTGAAGATAATATAAATATTTCAAAAAATAATTTTAAACTTTTCTTTTTAATTTGTTTTTTATACATAGATTGACCTCCCATTTTTGTTATATTTATATTTTATCACAAAACAAATATTTTGTTAATATTTAAGAAATACAAAAGAGTTATTATATGACCAAAAAGTCATATGACTTTTTGGTCATTAAGGGAGATGATAATTTTGCCAAAACAAACATTTTTTAACTTATCTTTAGAAAAGCAAGAAAGAATAAAAAATGCTGCAATTGAAGAATTTTCTAAATATTCTTTTTCAAATTCAAGTATAAATAGAATAATACAAGTTGCCAAAATACCAAAAGGAAGTTTTTATCAATATTTTGAGAATAAGGAAGATATATATATTTATATTATAGAAGAAATAGGAAAGGTAAAAATAAAATATATACAAAATAATATAAATGATTTTTCTAAAAAAAATATATTTGAAATTATACAATTATCTATTGAGTCTTCTTTAAAAATGATTTCAGAATATCCAAAATATGCTGAAATAGGTCTTAAAATGATGAATGAAGATACTAATTTTATAAATAAGATAATTAATAATTTAAAAATAAATATGTATGAATTTTTAAGTGTTCCAATTAAAAATGCAGTGAATGATGGATTAATTGATGAAAATTTAGATATTGATTTGTTAATTTTCTTCATTTCCAAGGTTTTATCATCAGTTTCTGAGTATGCAAAAGAAAAAGATATAAAAGATTTTAATGAAATTGCAGATTTAACAAATAAAATAATGTATATGATTGAAAATGGAATAAGAAGGAGGGAGCAAAATGATAAAAATTAGTAATTTAAAAAAGTATTATGGAAAAAATAGGGGAATAGAAGATGTTTCAATTGAGATTAAAGAGGGTGAAATTTTTGGATTGATAGGTCCTAATGGTGCGGGTAAAACAACAACTATTAGAATTTTAACAGGTTTTTTAAGTGAAGATGCTGGTGAAGCAAAAATAAATGGATTTAAATTGCCTGAAGATATAAATAAAGTAAAAAAGGATATAGGGTATATTCCAGGGGAGGTTAATTTTTATGGGGATATGAAAATAAAGGAGTTTTTAAAATTCAATAGAAATTTTTATGATAATGTGGATGTTAAATATGAAAAAGAAATAATAGAATTATTGGGTATAGATATAAATAAAAAGTTTAAAGAACTTTCACTTGGAAATAAAAAAAAGGTTGCTATTCTTCAAGCTCTTGTACATAAACCAAAGTACTTGATTTTGGATGAACCAACAAGTGGTCTTGATCCTTTAGTACAACAAAAATTTTATAGTTTAATTAAAGATCATAAGAAAATGGGATGTGCTATATTATTTTCATCACATATACTTTCTGAAATAGAAAAACTTTGTAATAACTTTGCAATGATAAAAGAAGGTAAGGTAATAAAGTCTGGTGCAATAGATGATTTAAGAGATATTTCAAGTAGAGTAATAACTGTTTATGGTTTAAATGATACATTGAATAATTTTAAGTTTACAGAAAAAAATAATGCAAAAGAGTTTTTAGTGAAAACAAAAGATATTCATTTTTTTATAAAAGAACTTTCAAACTTTAATTTTGAAGATATAGAAATAAAGAAACCGGATCTTGAAGAATTATTTTTAAAATATTATAAGTGAGGTGGTGAATTAAATGAATTTATTTAAAAAAGATTTTAAATATAATTTTAGAAGTCTTTTAATATGGTCAATAATAATTTTTTCTTTTTCATTACTATATATACCTTTTACAGAAAAAATACTATCAGATAGTGGTCAAATGGTAAAAATGTTGAATAAACTTCCAAAAATTTTTTTAAAATCATTTAATATAGATACAGAATCTTTCAGTACTCCAGAAGGTTTTTTTGGTTCTGAAGGTATGAGCTTTATTTTTATATTAACAGGTTTATTTTCTGCTACTCTTTCAGGAAGTTTATTTGCAAAGGAATTTGAAAATAAAACTATCGAATATTTACTTATAAAACCTTTTTCAAGGGTAAAAATTTTTATTCAAAAATATTTAGTATTGATTTCTAATATAATAATTTTAAATCTTATTTTTAATTTTAGTACTTTATATCTCTTTAGCGTTTTTGTTAGTAGTGAATATGATAAAAATATCCTTTTAGGTTTTGGTTTATATGTTTTTACCGTAGAGTTATTTTTTGGTGCTCTTGGAGTTTTATTTTCTATTTTATTTCAAAAGTCAAACTTAACAACAACATTATCTTTGGGAATTCTTTTTATAATGTATTTTGGAGAAACAACTGTATCTGAAATTAAATCAATAGAACCACTTGCAAAACTTAGTATATTTCATTATATGCCATTAATTGAAACAGTTAAAAATCATAAAATTTATTTAAATAATTCTATTGTGATAATACTTATATCTTTTATAATAATGTACATATCATTAAAAATCTTTGAAAAGAAAAATATTTTAATTTAAAGGGGATGAAAAATAATGAATTTATTTAAAAAAGAATTAAAGTATAATTTAAAAAGTTTTTTTATATGGGGTTCTGTTTTAATAATGTTTTCTTTACTTTTTGTTCCTTTTATAGATGGGATTTTACAAGATTCTGATTCTTTAAAAAAATTTATGGATAGTATGCCAAAGTTTTTATTAAAATCTTTTGGAACGAATACAGATACATTTTTTACTCCAGAAGGATTTTTTAGTACTAAAGGTATGACTATGGCTTACATATTAACAGGAATATTTTCTGTTTTAATTGCATCAAATATGTTTGCATATGAATATCAAAAAAAGACTATTGAGTATCTTTTGATAAAACCTTATTCTCGATTAAAAATATTTTTAATAAAATCTTTTTCTTTGATATTTTTTTATTTAGTTTATTTTTTTATCTTTGGTATTGCAAATTTTTTATTATTTAAATCATTTGTACATTATGAATATAATATAAATATAATAAATGGATTTGCTCTTTATTTATTTGTAATAGAAATGTTTTTTGGTTCTATTGCTGTTTTGTTATCCGTTTTATTTCAAAAAACTATATTAACTCAATCAATATCAATAGGTTTATTTGTTTTTATGTATTTTTCAGATATGCTTGGTTTTGCAATTGATAGTATGAGTTGGATTAGAAATTTTACAATTTTTAAATATTTTTCTTTAAATGAAACTGTTTCTAAAGGGCATGTTTTTGTATTAAATTCATTTATTATAATATTAATTTCTTTAACTATAATGTATGTATCTATGATTATATTTAAAAATAAAGAAATAGAGTATTAAAAAAATATTTGTTGGTTTTAATTTTATGTTAAAATCAACAAATGTTTTTGTATTTTAATGCTTTATTATTACCTTTTTGTGATATTATATATGTGTGAGAAGTATTTATTATGATAGACAGGATAGCTCAAAAATTGGGGGGAATGAAATGAAACAATCTAAAATTATAGTTGTTACTTCCGGTAAGGGCGGTGTGGGGAAAACAACTACAACAGCAAATATAGGTGTATCTCTTGCACAAAAGGGATTTAAAGTATGTGTTATTGATGCTGATATAGGATTAAAAAACTTAGATTTAGTTCTTGGTCTTGAAAATAGAATTGTCTATACAATAATAGATATAGTTAATGGAAATAAAAAAGTAAAAGATACTCTTGTAAAACATAAAACAGTAAAAAATTTAAATTTATTGGCTTCTTCTCAAGTTGCAAATAAAAATATGGTTGAACCAGAAGATATGGTTAAAATTGTTGATGAATTAACAAAAATGTTTGATTATATACTTATAGATTCTCCTGCTGGTATTGAAAGAGGGTTTTCAAATTCAATAAAAGCAGCTCAACATGCAATAGTGGTTACAACTCCAGATTTAACTGCTATAAGTGATGCTGATAGAGTTATAGGTCTTTTAGAAAATGAAGGCTTTAATGATAACAATATTTCATTAATTGTGAATAGAATAAAACCTAAAATGGTTGAAAAAAAGGAAATGTTATCTCCAGATGATATTAAAGAAGCTCTTGCAATTAATTTAATAGGGATAATTCCAGATAGTGAAGAAATAATTATTTCTACTAATGAAGGAAAACCTATTGCATTAGACTCTTCTAAATCAGTAGCTATAAACTTTAATAATATTGCTTTGAGAATCTCTGGAGAAGATGTTCCAATTGAAGAAGATATAAAAAATAATAATGTTGATACAGAAGGCTTCTTTTCATTTCTCAAGAAAATGATAGGAAGAAGGTGAAATGATGGGATTTTTTTCAAGAAAAGAAAAAAGTAGAGATGTTGCTGTTAAAAGATTAAATTCTTTTGTAAGGACTACAAGAGGTACTACAAGAACTATGGAAAATAAAAGTGATGAAATAAATTATATGGTTGAATATATAAAAGATTATGCTTATAGAAATTTAAATGTTGAAAAGAATGATGTGAAGGTTCATATAACAAAAGATGGGAGTTCAGTTACTTTAGTTGCAAATATTTTTTATGAAGGACGAAATTAATTATGGTTTATGAATATCCTGTTATTACTCACAAAAGAGAAGAATTGATAAATATAACAGATATGGTAAATGAATCTATTATAAAATCTAGAGTAAAGAATGGTGTATGTATTGTTTTTACAACACATACAACTGCTGCAATTACAATAAATGAGAATGCGGATCCGGATGTTAAGACAGATATAATAAAGTTTTTAAATGAAAAAATACCTTTAAATCATGGATTTAAACATTTAGAAGGAAATTCTGATGCACATATAAAATCATCTTTATTTGGATGTTCACAACAAATAATAATAAATGATGGAAAACCTTTGCTTGGAATATGGCAAGGTATTTACTTTTGTGAGTTTGATGGTCCAAGAAATAGAAGAATTTATATAAAAATATTAGAAGGGTAAAGACTCTTCTAATATTTTTATATTAAAGTACAATTTTTTCATATATTAATTGTAAAAGGACAGAAGCATATAAGATTGAACCTCGTAAAGTTATTAAATCTATATCAGATAAATAGTTTTCTTTGTTTTTTTCATTTCCAAAATATAGTGAAGATAATAAATTAAAGTTATACATATCAAATTTATTATTTCCAAATTTATCATTAACATTTGATATATAAGCAAAATCTGCATCAACTAATATATGTGTAAAACCTATTGAAAATGCATAAATTTTATCATTTTTTATTTCTATTCTATAGCTATAAGGTCTTAATCTTGATTCTGCTACCATGAAAGACAATAAAAGCTCAACAGGTATATCTTTTACTACAATTTTTTCTTTAAAAAAATTAGAAGATATATTATATTTTCTATAAAATGTTATATTTGAATTTAAATAAGTATAAGTATAATCAACGATAGCTTCTGCATAATTATTTAAATCATTCATATTTATTTTATAAGCTTTTAAAAGTTTATAAACCCTTTCTTTTAATATTTCTCTTTTTTTAAACTTTTTAATAATTGTTGGATTTAATTTTTTACTTTTTTTATTAAGAATTGGAATTTTTTCATAGATAATGTTTTTGTTTTTATCTATTATATTATTTAAATAAGTTTTAAATTCAATAGATCTTTTTAAATATGTTTTTGTTGGTATAAAAGGTTTGTCTGAAATTATTGTTTTGGATTTTAATACATCTTTTAATTCCATTTTTCCTAAAAAATAATTATAATAATTAAGTATAAAATCGTCGTATAAATAATTTTCTTTCATCGAGTATTTTTTTATTTCTTCAATACTCCTTGAAAATCCTTTATTATAGGCTGTTGCAATATATCTAATTTCATCATTAGTTAATGAGTATGCTACTATACTTAAAATCAATAAACTTAGAATTAGAAATTTTTTCATTCTTTCACCTTTCTTTCTAATTCAATTATAACAAACTTTTTTTAAAATCAAACTACAAAGAAGGAGATAAAATGTTTGTTTTTTCTTATATATCTTTAATATCATTTTTTACAGTTACAATAACAGGGTTTCTAGTTTATCTTAGAAATTCTAAAAATATTTTAAATATATTATTTGCAATAGCATGCTTTTTTGAGAGTATTTGGAATATAACGGAATTTATTATGCGAAGCACTAATAATTATTATACTGCTCAATCAATGTTAAAAGTTGTTTCTTTTTGGCCTTTTATTATAGCTCTTTCATTACATTTTTCTTTAGTTTATTCAGGGAGAATTATATTTAAAGAAAAGAAATTTATTTATATTTTTACGTATATTTCAGCCTTTATATTTTCTATTTATGGAATTTTTAATGAATCTATAATAATAAATCCAATTAAATATTCATGGGGTTGGAGATATATATTTAAAGAATTTAATGTTTTTAATGTAATAATGATTTTGTGGGCTTTAATATTAATATTTTTTATTTCATATCTTTCAATAGAAACTTTTAAAATACAAAAAAAGACAAAATATGAAAAACACTCAAAGTATATTTTGTTGGGTTTAAATTTACCTTTGATAATAGGTGTAATAACTGATTTTTTATTTCCTGCTTTTAATATAAAAAGTCCTGAATTATTTTCTTTATTTATGATAATTGGAAATTGTTTTATACTTTATGGAATGTTAAAGTACAATATTTTTTATTTTAGTTATGAAAAAACATCTTCTGAAATCTTGGAATCATTTACAGATTTTTTGATAATAACGGATAATGATAATATAATACAAAGAGTAAATAATAAATTAATAAAAGAAACTGGTTTTAAAAGAAAAGATATTATTTATACAAATATAAAAAATATTTTTTTTGAAAAAGCAAATGCAAAATTTGACAATAATTATAAAATAATAGCCGAAAAATTTTTACTAAAAACTTCTACAAATAAAAAAATACCAATATTGATGTCTGTTTCAGATTTATATAATGAGAATAAGGAAAAAACAGGTTATATATATTATGCAAGGAGTTTAAAAGATTTATCTAATATAAAAAATGAATTAAAAAAATCAGAAAAGAGATATAAGACTTTATTTAAAACCGCAAATGATGGTATTTTAATTTTAAAAGAAAATAAAATAATAGATTTTAATGATAAGATATTAACCTTATTTAAAACTACGTCAAAAAAAATTTATGGAAAAACTCCTATGGAATTTTCACCTGAAAAACAACCTGATGGAAAAAATTCTATTGAAAAAGGAGCTTATTATATAACAAAAGCTTTAAATGAAGGAAGCTGTTATTTTGAATGGGTTCATAAAGATACAAATGGACGTGAATTTTATTGTGAAATTAGTTTAAATAAACTAACTTTAAATGACCAAAACTATATTCAAGCATTGATTAGAGATATAAATGAAAGGAAAATTATAGAAAAAAAATTATTAAAAGCAAAAAAAGATGCAGAAAATGCAAGTAAAGCAAAGAGTATGTTTATTGCAAATATGAGTCATGAATTTAGAACACCAATGAATGCAATACTTGGAATTTCATCTATTTTACTAGAAAATAAAAATAAAAATCTTTCAAAAAAAGATTTGGAGTTTATAGAAATAATAAGAGAAAGTGGAAATCATTTACTTTCAATGATAAATGATATTTTGGACATATCAAAGCTGGAAGCTGGAAAGATGGAAAGAGTAGAAAGCCTTTTTTATTTAAATACCTTATTATTAAAAATTGAAAAAATAACCAAAGGATTATTAAATGGGAAAAAAATATCTTTTAACATAATTACTGAAAAAAACATACCTCAATATATTACTTCAGATATGAAGAAAATAGAAAGAATTTTAATTAATTTAATTGGAAATGCAGTAAAATTTACTGAAAAAGGTGTAATAATTTTAAGACTGTATAAAAAAGAAAAAAAATTATTTTTTGAAGTTTCAGATACTGGTATAGGAATAAAAGAAGAAAATTTAAAATTATTATTTAAAAGATTCAATCAAATTGATAATTCTTTTTCAAAAAAATATTCAGGAACAGGATTAGGACTTTATTTATGTAAAAGTATGGTTAATTATTTAAATGGAGAAATAACTATAAAAAGCACTTATGGTTCTGGAACAACTGTAATATTTTATATCCCATTAAAGGATAATAAATGATATTTAGGAGGGAATATGAAGAAAATTGACGAAAGAGATACTATGTTTGCAAGAATGAGTTATGATTTTAATGGTAAGGAATATAATGATTATTATTTTAGAAATCCAGATAAAAAGATAATAGACGATGAATTTAGAAATATGCCAGATTTTGGTTCAAAAGAAACTACAACTTATGATGAGGTTTTTACTCCTTTAGGAAATTCTAATTTTAAATTTTTAGCAGATATAAAACATTTAGTGAATGGAAAGTGTTCAGAAGAAAAAGTAAATGTTTCGCCTGAAAAAATAACAAAAGCAATAAAAAAATTAGGTAAGTACTTTGGAGCTGTTGAAATTGGTATTACAAAGATGGAAGATTATCATTATTATTCTTACAGAGGGAGAAATGGGCATTATGGTGAAAAAATAAAAGAGTATCATAAACATAAATATGGAATAGTTTTTGCAGTTGAAATGGAAAAAAATTTAATTAATAGAGCACCAAATGTTGAAGAAGCTATAACCGTAACTCAAGGTTATGTTAAAGCTGCAATTATTGGTATGCAATTGAGCTATTATATAAGAGAGCTTGGTTATCCTGCAAGAAATCATATGGATGGTAATTATTTAATTATTGCACCAAGAGTTGCAGAAGATGCTGGATTGGGTGAAGTTGGAAGAAATGGACTTTTAACTAATAAAAAGTATGGAAGTAGAATAAGATTGGGAGTTGTAACTACTGATTTGCAGCTTCTAGAAGATGAAAAAAAGTTATTTGGATTAAAAGAGTTTTGTGATTTATGTAAAAAGTGTTCAAAAAATTGTTTGGGACGTGCTATATCTGATAAGTCTTTAAAAGATAAAGAGTTTAACTTTTCTCAAGAAAACTGCTTTAAAGTGTGGAAGAAATTGGGAACAGATTGTGGTGTTTGTATTTCAAGTTGTCCATTTAGTCAAAATGTTCCTAATGAATTGTTAAAAAATGAAATTTTAACAAAAGAAGATATGGATAAAATTTTAGAATGGGATAAAAAAACAAATGGAAGACGTATGTATTTAAAAGAAAAAGATAATTTAATAATATAAAGGCAGTTACTGCCTTTATATTATTAATATTCAAAGGTTGATCTTCGAGAGTGTAAAATATTAAGTGTATAAGGAAAAAAAGATACAGATCTGGTGGTAAAATAAAACCAGAGGAGGTACGAAAAATGGGAAATGTACTACAGGAAATAATAAAGGAAATGGTAAGAAAAGGAGAAATCCGAACAATAAAGGATATAAAGGAATTAACAAAATCACTGACAGGAAATCTGATCCAGGAAGTACTGGAAGCGGAACTCGAAGACGAGCTGGGCTATGGAAAGTATGACAGAGAAAAGAAAAATACAGAAAATTCAAGAAATGGCTACAGGAAGAAGAATTTAAAGAGTAGTAGCGGTATGATAGAATTAATGGTACCTCGAGACAGAAAGGGAGAATATGAACCCAAAATAGTTCCAAAGTATTCGAATGATATTTCAGAGATAGAGGAAAAAATAATAAGTTTGTACGCAAGAGGAATGACCACCAGGGATATATCTGATCAGATAATGGATTTGTACGGATTTGAAGTATCAGCTGAACTGGTGAGCAAAATAACAAATAAGCTTATGCCATTAATAAAAGACTGGCAAGAAAGGCCATTACACGAAATATACACCTTCGTTTTCTTGGATGCAATATACTTCAACGTTAGAGAGGACGGAAGGATAGTAAAGAAGGCTGCTTATGTAATAATAGGTGTTGACATAGATGGAATTAAAGATGTGCTCGGGATATATGTTGGTGAAGTAGAAAGTGCCAAGTTTTGGATGGGAGTACTTAACAACCTCAAAAACAGAGGAGTTAAGGACATACTTGTAGCTTCAATAGATGGTCTTTCTGGATTCGAGCAGGCTATAAATGCAACCTTCCCGCAAACTATGATACAAAGGTGCATAATCCACCAGATTAGAAACACCCTGAAATATGTTCCTCACAAGGACAGGAAAGAGTTCGCAAAGGACTTAAAGACAATCTATACAGCACTGGATGAAAAGACAGGCTATGATAATCTAACCAATGTAATAAACAAATGGGGAGACAAGTATTACGCTTCATTGAGGAGCTGGGAGAAAAATTGGCACCTATTATCCACCTTCTTTCAGTTCTCAGACGGGGTAAGGAAGATTATGTACACCACGAACATCATAGAGTCACTTAACAGGCAATTCAGGAAGGCTACCAAGACCAAATCAATATTCCCTAATGACGATGCTGTCCTTAAAAGTTTATACCTTACTACCAAAAACGTGACAAAAAAATGGACAGCACGGTTTCACAACTGGAACGCTGTTATTTCCGAACTGGCCATCCTTTTCGAGGAACGTCTTAAAGACTACCTCTGAAAGTAGCTTGTAATCCTAAAAAACTTAATATTTTACACTCTCGGGAGATGGGTTGTCGCCCTTTCAGTCATTGCAGTTTTTTACTGTAAAAGGTTGGTTTTACCAATTTTGCCTTATTTAATTCATACTATTCAGGAACATTTTTTTCATTTTCTAATAACTACATTTTTTTAAGATTTTTGTCGTTGTTTTCCAATATTTATATGCTACCAGATATATCTAATACACACTAATCTTTACAGACTCTGATCTTCCTATAAATTCTCTTATTACAGATTTTTTAGGTATTTCTTCAAGTTCAGTTATTGGTAAGAAATAATCTAAAAATCTTAATAGTCTTTTTGCTTCAGAGTATTCTGGTACAGTATTATCTACTTGTAATAGTAGTGGTTCGGCAAAAATTTTTAAAACAGCTAATTCATATGCGAGATGTGAATTAAACATAATATCTGCTTCTTCTTGATAAGGGAAAATATTTTCTTCTTCACCTTTTCTTACACTTGGCCACATCTTCAATGTATCAAGTGCACTATGACCTCTAAAATTAAAATCTCTTACTATTCTTCTTATCAATCTTGTATCGGTTGTTGGAATTCTATTTACATCATCAAGGTTCATTTGAGTTAAAGCACTTACATAAATTTTAAACTTCCATTCTCTTGGAATTTTATTTGTTAATTTTTCGTTTAATCCGTGAATTCCTTCTACTATTAAAATTTGTCCTTTTTCTAATTTTAGTGTTTTTTGATGCCATTCTCTTTTACCAGTTACAAAGTTGTATTTTGGTAGTGTAACTTCTTTTCCTTCAAATAAATCCATCATATTTTGATTAAAAAGTTCCAAATCTAAAGCATTTATTGATTCAAAATCGTAGTCCCCATTTTCATCTCTTGGTGTTTTATCACGTTCTACAAAGTAATCATCGAGTGAAATAGGTATTGTTTTTATTCCATTTACTTTTAATTGTAAGGCTATTCTTTTTGCACTTGTTGTTTTTCCAGATGAAGATGGACCAGCTATTAATATTAATTTTATTTTATCATTTTTAATTATTTCATCTGCTATCATTGCATATTTTTTTTCATGAAGTGCATCGGCAACTCTTATTAATTCAACGGCAGATTCTTTTCCATGTGATATTAATTCATTCAATTCCCCTACTGTTTTTATTTCCATTATTTTTAGCCATTGTGTGTATTCTTTAAATGTAGAAGATAATTTTTCTAAATGTCTATATTCTGGCACTTCATCGGGTGATTCTTGATTTGGTTGCAATAAAACAATTCCATTACCTTGTTTTATTAAGTCAAATTTTTTTAAAGTTCCTGTAGATTCAGGCATGTATCCATAAAAATAATTAAAGTATTTTTTTATACTATAAATATTTACTGTTGATTTTTTTCTAAACTTAAATAAAAGTGCTTTATCATCTTTTCCAGCATCTTTAAACATTTTTATAGCCTTAAATTTTTCTATGTTTTCTTTTTTGAATGGAAGGTTTTGTTCAATTAATTCATTCATTTTTTCTTTTAATTTATTTATGAAATCTTCACTAGGATTTTTAGTTTCAAATTCACAGTATAGTCCATTTCCAATAGATGATTGAACATAAAGATTTTCATTTTTGTTTAATTCTTTTAAAGCTATTTCTAGTAAAAATAAAAGACCTCTTTGATAAATTTTAACTCCATCTGATGTAGATAGATCCAAAAACTCAATTATTCCATCTTCGTTTGGAATTTTAAATAGTTCCTTAATGTTGTTGTTGTATTTTACTGCAAAAACAGTTCTTCCTGTTTCTAATTCGTGTTTTTTTGCAAGTACTCCAAATGTACTACCTTCAGGAATTTCATATACTTTTTTTTCTTCAAGATTTCTTAACTTTATTTTCACGTTTTATACCCCCTTAACTATTGACAGAATGAATATTGTATGTTATAATTACTTACGTATGCGCTGGGACGTGGCCAAGCGGTAAGGCGACGGACTTTGACTCCGTTATTCCGTAGGTTCGAATCCTACCGTCCCAGCCATTTTTTATTCTCTTTTTTTTGAGAAACAAAAGCCGGGCTTTGCCCGGCATTTTTTTATCTAAATTTTTCTTCCTTATCTTGCTTTATTTTTTCATGCTGGATGCTTCATTTGAAATAGCTTTTTCTGTTTCTGCTATCATTTTATCTATGTCTTTGTAGTAGTTAGCGTCTATTTCTTTTGCTTTCTTTAAATAGTCTAATTTTAAATTATTATCTTTTAATGTTGTTGCGAAATCAATACCTAAGTCTATGGCATCTAATTTGTTTTTTGTAGATGCTTTTGGTGAAGCAATTACATTACTAATATTAACATATATTTCAGTAAATTGTTTTTGGAAATATTGTTTTATCATATCAGCACTCAAGTATCCCATATATTGTTTTAAACCGTTGAATTCAAGTTTTGTATATTGTACAACTGCATTTAAGTCGCTTGGGTTAATTTGATAGTATTCTTGAACTACTTTATTAGAAGTAGGATATTCATAGAATAAATCTTTTAATACTTTTAAGTTTTTATCTTGTATAGAATCAAAGTTTTTTTGTAGTTTTTCTTTTTCAGTTTTTGCTTCTTCAACTGTACTTATATTCATTTTAGAAACAGCTTCTTTTGCTTCTATAAATGATTTTGCATCAGTGTATTTGAATTTTTCTTTTGATAATGTTGAATCATTAGGATTTTCTTTTATTTTAGCTTCAATTTCAGATATTTTTTTATTTATAGTATCCATACCAAGAGCTATTACAGATTTATCTGTATCTTGTAGAGAAATAAATCTTTTTACTTCTAAAAGATTATTATTAACATTATTTCCGTGTGCTTTTAATAATGTTGCATATAATCCAAGTAGTTCTACATCAGCTTCTGGTAATACTTCGTTGTCATCTCCAAATATTGCTGGAGTTAATTCATCAATTAACTTTGAAATTTTTGTATCATCTGTTGCAGCAGAAGATAATTCTACCATAAATTCATATTTATTGTCAAGGTATTTTACTGAGAATTTTTCATCTTCTTTATATTTTTTTAGCCAATCTTTAAATTTTGTATTTTGTAAATCTTGTTCTATTTTACTATAAACATCTGTGTATAAGAAAACATCTTCTGGTTTATTAAAAACCTTTTTGTCATTTACTTTTATTAAATGATATCCAAATTGAGTTTTTACAGGTCCAACTACAACTCCAGGTGTTGCAGCAAATGCAGCATCTTCAAATTCTTTTACCATTTTATTTCTTCCAAAATAACCTAGGTTTCCACCAGATGTTGCATTTGATGTGTCTTTAGAGTATTTAGCAGCAGCATCTTCAAAGCTTATTTCTTTATTGTCTATCATTTTTTTAATTTTTAAAGCAGTTGCTTCATCTGATACAAGTATGTGTTGTGCATTAACTTGTTCATTTTCTGCTTTTATTTTATCAAAATCTTCTGTTATTTTTTTGAGTCCTTCTGCTCTTGTTACTGTTGCAACTTTTGAAAGAACTCTGTTGTATATTAAGTTGCTTTCTACTCTTGAATCTTGTCCATTAGTCAAAAGATCTCTTACCTTTTTTTCGCTTCCATAGTATTTAATAATTTTATCCCAATTTTCTTGATTGTTTTTCAAAGAAGCTATGTAAGAATTAACTTGATTTTCTAATTCTTTTTTGACTTCGTTTTTTGTTGGCATTAAATGATTTTTTTCTGCGAAGTATTTAACAATATCAAAATCTGCAATCTGATTTACCAAAGAATATTTTAATCCAAGTGCATCAAAAACAGGATCTATTTGTTGATGATACTGTTGTTCTAACTGTGATTTTCTTGTTTTATATTCAGCATCTAATTCAGTTTTCATAACCCAATATGGGTAGTCTAGTTCCTTACCATCCTTTTCTAAAACAGCTACTGCGTTTTGTTTTGTTGGTGTATTAACAGATTTTGCTTTAGTTGCACCAGTTGAAATATAAGCGCTTATACTCCATGCTACTGTACCTATTACGAAAAAAGCCACTATTAAAAATGAAATAACTTTTTCGTGTTTTACAAACCAATCTCTCATGTGTTTCCTCCTCCAATCTCCCTATGTTAGTATATCTATTTATTTTATCACAAAAAATAGAATTTTGTGTTAAAACATTTAATTATATATTTTTTCTCTTAAATAAAGCTTAAAAATATATTTTGGAAATTAAAAACCACGCCAAAGGCGTGGTTTAAATTACTTTCTCAAAGGTTTATCTTGAGATATTTCTTCAAGAGCTAAAAGTCTTTCCCATTTAGCATCAACGTATTCTTGCATTTGATCAATAACTTCATCAGCATGATCTGTTTTTAATAATTGTTTAAACTTACCAATTTTTTCTATGTATTCTCTAATTGGTTTAAAGTTTCTTGGTTTTTTAGTTACTTTGTAAACTCCTCTATCATATTCCCAAAGTGGCCAATATTTTGTTTCAACAGCAAGTTTAGTTACTGCTGGTCCAGTACTTTCTGGAATTCTCCAGAATCTAACACAAGGAGCAAGTACAGCTATAAAAGCTGGTCCTTTAAATTCAAGTGCTTTTTCCATTTTTTTCATGAAATCAAGTGGTTCAGATGTTGAAGCAGATGCTGCATAAACGCCTTCATGTCCAGCAATTATGTCTAATAATGATTTTTTAAATTGAACTTTTCCTGGTTTAACTTTACCAACTGGTTCTGTTGTTGTTTGAGCACCTGTTGGTGTTGAACCTGATCTTTGGTTACCTGTATTCATGTATCCTTCGTTATCATAAAGAACATAAACAAAGTCATGTCCTCTTTCAATTGCTCCAGATAATGATTGTAAACCTATATCATAAGTTCCACCATCTCCACCAAAAGCAATGAATTTAAGTGGTTTTTCTGATTTTATTTTTCCTCTATGTTTTAATGATTCGTAAGCTGTTTGAGCACCAGATATGGTTGCTGCAACATTTTCAAATGCATTATGTATATAAGGAACATTCCAAGCTGTATATGGATAAATTGTAGAAGAAACTTCGAGACAACCTGTTGCAGCACCAACAACCGGTTCATAACCGAGAGCTTTAGCTGTTAAAGTTGCCCATTTTGCTACCATTGGCGCATTACATCCTGGACATAATCTGTGTCCTTGCGTAAATGGCCAGTCATTTTTTTCAACATATTCTACTAATTGTTTAACGTTTAAAGGCACCTTCATCCACCTCCATTAATCTCTTAAACCGAGGTATCTTTGTTCGTCGGTAATAAGGTTTCCTGAAATAGCTGCTTCAAATGCTTCGTGAATCATTTCAGGAGTTACGTCTCTTCCACCTAAACCATAAACATAAGATCCCATGGTTGGTCTTACTGCAACTTCATAAAGTGATGATTTAACAAGTGAGTACAATGGTGCTTCTTTACCAAAAGACATAGCTCTATCTAGAACTACTACTGCCTTTTTACCATTGAGTGCTTGTTGGAATTGTTTCTTAGGGAATGGTGTGAAAACCCATGGTTTAATGAGTCCAGCTTTTATTCCCTTTTCTCTTAATTCATCAACAACATATTTAGCTGTAGATGCTGTTGAATTTAAAACAACCATAACATATTCTGCATCTTCAACTTTGTATAGATCTAAATAATCGTATTTTCTTCCAGATATTTTTTCAAATTCTGCAAATACTTCAGGTAACAATTTATAAGCATTTTGCATAGCTTCTTCTTGTTGTCTGTGATGTTCATAGTAGTAATCAAATAAGTCTAATGAACCGTGAGTAACTGGTTTTGCAACATTTACTAGTGGGTATTTTGGTTCCCATTCTCCAACGAATTTTTTTGCAACGTCATCATCAAGCATTTCAAATGAATCTGCACCGTGTGATGTTATAAATCCATCTAAATTAACCATTGTTGGAAGAAGAACTTCTTCTTTTTCAGCTATTTTACAAGCTATTAAAGTCATATCATAAGCTTCTTGATGGTTTTCACAGAATAATTGTAACCATCCAGAATCTCTTACAAGCATAGCATCAGAGTGATCACAGTGAATATTTATAGGTCCAGAAAGTGCTCTGTTTACAACTGGCATTACTATTGGAAGTCTATAAGATGCAGCTATATATACTATTTCTGCCATAAGTGCAAGACCATTTGCAGCAGTAGCTGTCATTGTTCTTGCTCCAGCAGCAGCCGAACCAACTGTAGCACTCATTGCAGAATGTTCTGATTCAACAGGTATTGTCATTGTATCTACTACACCGTCTGCTACAAAATCAGCATAATATTGTACTATTGGTGTTTGAGGAGTTATTGGGTATGCTGCAACAACATCTGGGTTTATTTGTCTCATTGCATGAGCAACAGCAGCAGCACCCGTAGTTTCTAGTCTAACAGGCATTATTTTTAACCTCCTTACTTTTCAAATTCAGTTTCTGGTTTCATTTCTATTGCTTTAACAGGACAAATTGCAGCACAAGTACCACAACCTTTACAATAGTTAAGGTCAAATCCTGTCATTTCCATACCATTTTTAGTTTCGGTTGATGTTTTACCACCTATTGCCATATCAGGGCAGTATAACCAACATTGCATACAATTTATACATTTGTCTTTATTTACAACAGGTCTCATTACTCTCCATGTACCAGTGTGATATTCTCTTGCTGATGCAGGTTTATCAACAACACCACCGATTGGTACTTCTTTCCAATTTTTAAGGTCAGCCATTGATTTTCACCTCCTGATGTCCTCTATCAACAGCTCTCATGTTTGCATCAACAATTTCTTTTGAAAATTTCTTTGCAAAAGCATGATTTATTTTAGTTTTTACTACATCAAGTGGAACAATATCTGTTAATTTTACAAGAGCACCAATCATAACTGTGTTTGGTATACCTCTTCCTATTTCTTCTAAAGCAATGTTAGTTGCTTCTATTGTAGCGATTTTCCCATTAAAACCTGTAATTTTTTTTACTTCTTCTGGTGTTTTTACAGTGTTGACAACGAGTATCTTTTCTTCTTTTAATCCATCAGTTATTTCTGGATTTCCAAGAAGTGTGTCATCTACAACTAAAACAACATCAGGATGCTGAACGTTGTTTCTTAATCTAATAGGTACTTCAGCTATTCTGTTGAAAGCTTTCATAGGAGCACCAGCTCTTTCTGCTCCATATTCTGGGAATGAAGTTGCGAACTTTCCTGCTTCAACTACTGCTTCAGCTAAGAATTGAGAAGCTGATTTTGCTCCTTGACCAGCTCTTCCATGCCATCTTACTTCGAAATATTTTTCTGGCACGATTATGCCCTCCTTTCAAATTGCGAATTCGTTGTTTCTGTATATCCTAAAGTCCATATTTTTAAAGATTTTGTCTAACCACTCATATTTTGATAGTGTTTCTTCGTTTATAGTTTTGTTTTTAATCATTTCTTCAAGTTCAAAGAATCTTTTTACATGAGTTTGAAATCTGTTTTTGGCATATTCAACTGTTGTATTTGTTGACATTATAAAAGCCCAATCACTCGATTGAGCAAGTAGTAATTCTCTTGCCATTTGATTTAATGTTCTTTCTTCTATTTTTGAAATATTACTTTTGCTTTTTGCATATTTAATCATTTTTTCAATCATTTCATTTAAATAAGGGTAGATCCAATCATTAGAATCATTTATCCAAACTTCATTGTAACCATTTTTTCCCCAAGTAGACGGAGCAGGTTCTAAAATTTGTATTTTTTTTGAACTTTTAATTATTTCAGTTGGTATTGAGGTACTTAATAAATTTGATTTTGAAATTTCTTCAAATAATTTTTCTAAAAACATAGGTCCTTCATACCACCAATGACCAAATAATTCTGCATCAAATGGAGCAACTATTATGGGCTCTTCTTCAAAGTTTTGCATATTTTCTATTTGTATTGTTTTTTTATTAACAAAGTCTTTTGCATGTTGAACAACAGCTTGCATTGATTCGTCTATATCATAATAATCTTTTTCGTTTGAATTAAGTGTTTTATCTGTTATCTTGTAATACTTTATTCCAGTGTTACTTCTTATACCGCTTTTATCTATGTATGGTTTTATATATGAATATTCTCTGTCAAAACCTATATCTCTATAAAAATCTCTGTATCTTGAATCTCCAGGATACCCAATATCTGCACTCCAAATTTGTTCGCTTGATTCTGGATCTCTTGCAAATGCAAAAATATTATTTGGAGTTATTATCGGTCTGTAAACATTGTATCTTGCTGGAATTTCAGAATACCAAAAAGCGTGTGAATCAACAAAAAAATATTTTAAATTTTCTTCTGATAAATATTTATCTAATCCTTTAAAATAACCACATTCAGCTAACCAAATTCCATTTGGCGCTTCATTGAAATATTTTTTATAAGTGTTTATTCCAGTTTTTATTTGAGCACGTATAGCTGCAGGATATTCTATCATGGTTGGTAAAAACCCATGAGTTCCATTACATGTTACCATTTCAATGTAACCTTTTTCTTGAAATTCTTTAAAGCCTTGAAGTATATTTTGATTAAATTTATCTAAATAAAGTTTTAGATTTTCATTGAATAGTTTATTATAATATTTAGCCATTTTGTGTTTTCTTGGATCTTCAGTTTTAGTTTTTTCTATTTCTTTTTTGCTTAAATCTATTAAATTGTGCATATAATTTAAAAATTTTTTATTTAAGTTTTTAGAAACGAGCATTTCCATTAAAGGTGGAGTTATGCTTAAAGTTAATTTAAAATCTATATTCTTTTTATCTAAAGAATCAAAAACTTTTAATAGCGGTATGTAAGTTTCATTTATTGCTTCGAATAACCAATGTTCTTCCATAAAGTCATCAAAGTTTGGATGTCTAATATATGGAAGATGTGCATGAAGTACTAATAAAAATTTTCCTTTCATATATTATCATATCCTGTCCATAAAAAAGAGCTACTGGCAGCATTATTGTTTATAGAATAAATTGGATTTATTTTTTCTATTATTAAATCATATTCTTTGCTTTTTATTGTTTTAATGTTTTTTGTTTTTAAGTCTAACCATAATTCATCTTTATTGTGTGATGGATAATTTTTTGGAGTATTAATTTTATTTGAAGTTAATATTGATACAAAAGTAGTTGTTTTTTCTTTGTATCCTATTTCTGAGTAATATGTTGAATTTGGTTTTACATTAATATAAAGTTTTTTTGTTTTAAATATATCTACAGGAGTTTCTAATATTCTTATTAGATTTTCTAAGGGATCGTTTTCAAAAATTCTTAAAAAAAAGTTTTTTTCTTTTTTATTTTTTAAAACATTGATTGTTTCTTTAGAAAAAGACCAATAAACATATATTAGACTTGCGTTTACATACATGTTTTTTAATGAATCTTTGTCATAGTATGTGTTTGTAGCAAAATCTAATATGTTTTTATTTTTATTTGTATGTATTAATCCTTCTTGTTCTAATTTTCTTAATTCTTTTTGTATTTCTTTTATTATAGTTTTTTTCTTCATTGATCTTCTTAACTTTATATTTAATTTTTTTGATATATGTCTTAATTCTTGTATGCTTGGTTCTTCTAAATCTAGAATCTTTAATATATTTTCATCAAGAATCAAAATTAATCCTCCTTTGTTTGTTTAACTTATTAATATATTTTATCATAAAAAGATTAACAAAAAATATAACATTTTTAAAATAAAGATTTTAAAGTATTTAAGTCTATATAATTTTTAAGTTAGAATAAATTTTTTATTGAAATTTTAAGGAATTTCGAGTATAATTAATAGGAAAATAAATTGGAGGTGGAGTATGAAAAAAATAGTTTTAATGAGTATGGTTTTATTAATGGGTGTTGTAATGTCGTTTTCAAACGAATTGAAGATTGGTTTTGTAAATCTTGAAAAGGTAACTAAGAGTTATTATAAGTGGACAGATCTTCAAGATAAATATAAAAATGATATGGCATATTATCAAAATAAAATTGAAAAAATGAAAGAAGAATTACAAACTATGGAAAAAAATGGTGCATCAAAAGAAGACTTACAAAAAAAGTATCAAGAAGTTCAAGTAAAAGTAAATGGTTATAATACTGCTATACAAAAAGAATATACTACAAAATCTAATGGTTTAATTTCAGAATTAAAAACTTTTATTCAAAAGTATGCACAAGACAATAATTATGATTTAATTTTATTTGAATCTTCTGTTATATTTGCAAGCGAAAAGGTTGATATAACAGATACTATTTTAAAAATGGTTAATGAAGAAGTAAATACTGAAAAAAATACAACTGAGAATAAAAAATAAATGGATTCAATTGTTAAATGCGAAAAAATATTTAAAAGATATGGAAAAAAAGAAGTTTTAAAAAATGTTGATTTTGTAGCTACTTCAGGAAAAGTAACTGGACTTTTGGGGCCAAATGGAGCTGGTAAAACAACACTTTTTAAATCAATATTGGGTTTAGTTGTTCCAAATAATGGACAGGTTTATTTGGATGGAGAAAAAATAACTCATTTACCAATACACAGAAGAGCTCTTAAGGGAATGGCATATCTCCCTCAAGAACCTTCTGTTTTTCGTAATGCTACTGTAAGAGATAATTTGTATATGATATCAGATTTATTAAAAATAAAAGATAAAGAAAAAAAAATAAAAAATATTTCAAAGGAGTTTGGAATAGAGTCTCTTTTACATCAATTATCAGATTCTTTATCTGGTGGTGAAAAGAGAAGACTTGAAATAGCAAGAACTCTTTTAATAGATCCTAAGGTAATTCTTTTAGATGAACCTTTTGTTGGGATAGATCCAATAACAGTAAAAGATATACAAAGTATAATTGCAAAGCTTGCTAAAAGTGGAATTTCAGTTATAATAACAGATCACAATGTAGATGAACTTGCTGAAGTTGTAGATGACTTATATGTTATGCATAAGGGTAATGTTATAGCTCATGGTAAACCTTCTGAAGTTCTTGAGCTTAAGGAAGTTAAAGAAAATTATCTTGGATGGTGAATTTGATGAATGTTGGAGTAATAGGCTACTCTGGAAATAAAGAATTAGAACCAGTAAAATCATTAAAGAAAATTTGTATAGAAGTTGGTAAGGTTATAGCAAAGAACAATTGGATTATGTATAATGGCGGTAGAGATGGAATAATGGATTTAGTTTCTGAAGGAGCTAAAAAAAATGGTGGTAAGGTTATAGGGGTTATGCCTTGGGAAGAAAATGGAAATGAGTATCTTGATCTTGAAATAAAAACGGGATTAGATTTTTCTATGCGTTCATTTGTTTTGTTAAAGAGTGTTGATGCTGTTGTTAGTATTGGCGGGGAAATTGGTACAGCATTGGAACTTGTTGGTGCTTATGCTTATAAAAAACCTTTAATTTTGTTAAAAGGAACAGGTGGATGGACAGAAATTGCAGAAAAAATTTTAATAGATGGAAAATATTTAGATAATAGAAAGATGATTGAGGTTAAGGTGGCAAAAGATTTAAATGAAATGGAAGCATTATTAAAAGAAATTGAAGGTGAATTGAGTGACTAGAGTAAGATTTGCACCGAGCCCAACTGGATATTTACATGTTGGTGGAGTAAGAACTGCTTTATTTAATTGGTATTATTCTAAAAAAAATAATGGCAAATTTATTTTAAGAATAGAAGATACTGATATTGAAAGATCTAAAAAAGAGTATGAAGATATTATATTAAATGATTTTAAGTGGTGTGGAATTGATTATGATGAAGGTCCTGATAAAGGTGGAGAGTATGGACCTTATAGACAAAGTGAAAGATTCGATATTTATAAAAAGTATATTAATAAATTAATAGATGAAAAAAAAGCATATTATGCTATTTATTCTAAAGAAGATAATACACAAATTATAAAAAAAAGTTATGAATATCCAAAGGAGTATTATAATAAAGGATATTCAATAACAGTAAATTTTAAAGTTGAAAAAAATAAAAAAATAATTTTTGATGATTTAATAAAAGGTAAAATGATATTTGATAGTAACACTTATAATGATTTTGTTATTTTTCGATCGAATGGAGTTCCAATGTACAACTTTACAGTAGTTGTAGATGATTATTTGATGAATATAACGCATATATTTAGAGGTGAGGATCATCTTTCTAATACACCAAAACAAATTATGTTGTATGAAGCTCTTAACT